>NZ_LOYC01000008.1:0-38994 GCF_001524725.1 Burkholderia sp. MSMB1072 | reverse complement strand
GTGACCGTCGTCGCGACGCAGGTTCACGAAATAGCCCGACTGCGGCCGGCTTTCGAGCAACCCGCGGCTCTCCAGCAACAGATACGCATGCAGCACGGTCGTGATGCTGATCCGGTGCTGCTGGCTCGCCTGCCGCACCGACGGCACACGATCGCCGTGTCGATATACCCCTTGCCGAATGAGTCGCTCTACGTCGTTTGCAAATTTCTCGTAGAGCTTCATCCGCCTCGCCCCGCCAGCGATGAACCGGCCTGCCCCGCACGAGCGGTACGGCCACGCCGACGCATGAAGCCGGATAGCCGTCGCCGGGCGCGGGTGTCCCGGTTCGGACCTCGTCCGTTACCGAAATTGAAGGCGAATAGCAATGCGAATCTCATCAAGACAAGGTTCGGCATCCTACTGCGTCATTTCGGCGAATGTAAGTGACAGTTTGGCGAGGAAAACTCAAATCCGGCCGGCGTGGTGAACAGATGCGTACACGACGGCGCGGCCGCACCGTGGCCGGTCGCCGCGCGCACGTCATCAAGTACCGCGGGCGGAGGAGGCGCCAGCGGTGGCGCGAGGCCCGGCCATGCGCGGGCTCGCTCGCGCTCAAGCGTCGTCGACGTTGTCCGCGTAGTGGTCGATCGCGACCTTGCACTCGTCGAACACCGCCGTCAGCAGCGCGACGTCGTTCGACTCGATCCACTTGCGGATCTGCAGGAACTGGCCGGTGCCGAGATCGGCGATGCGGTCCGGATCGTCGGTCGTCACGTCGACGACCGCGATCGCGCGGTTGCCGGGCAGCGGCGACAGCGTCGCCGCGATGTCGAAGCGCCGGTACGATTGATCGATGCGCATGCAATGCTCCCGAATCGGTTCGAAAGGGGCGCGCTCAATCGAGCGCCTGGCGAAAGACCTTGCCGCCGAATCCCGTCACGACGTTGTCGACCGAGAACGGCGTGTCCTCCTTCGCTTCGAGAATGACCGCGACGCTGCCGGGCACGAGCCGCGCCGCGACCGTCTCGACGAACGCACCGTCGAGCAGCGCATTGCCGGCCGCGTGCGCGAGAATGCCGGTGCCCGCGCCGGTCGCCATGCCGGTCACCACGCCGAGCGGCCCGGCGAGCAGGCCGAGCAACCCGCCCGCGATCGCGCCGATCACGCCGCCCTTGAACGGCCGCGATTCGGCGTCGAGCACCGCGAGCTTGCCGTTCGCATCCTTCTCGACGATGACGCCGTTCTCGATGTGGAATCCTTCGTTCTTCTCCGACAGCGCGTCGAAATCGTTCGCGGCCTGCCGAGCCGTGTCGACGCCGCCGAACACGGCGACGATCAATTGCCTGGTCATGCGACACCTCGTGTGGTGGGATGAGGGTGGGGCCGCCGCGCCTCGCTCGGCGCGCCGCGGTTCGCTCCGAACGCCGTCCGCGCGTTACTTGCGGCCATGCAAGTCGTCCTCGACATCGTCGACGTCCGCCGGAAAGCGGTGCTGCCCGAAACTCAGGATCAGCACGCCCACCGCGAGCAGCACGATCCCGAAGGTCGTCATCAGCATCCGCTCGGGGCTGTCGGTCGCGCCGCGCAGGATCAGGTCGCGCGCGAGCGACGTCATCGCGATGAACAGCGGAAACCGCACCGGCAGCCGGCCGAGCCGCAGATAGCGCAGGTCCATCGCGAGCACTTCCAGATACAGGAACATCAGCAGCAGGTCGGTCAGCGACACTTCGCCCGCGAGCACGACCTTCCACGCTTCCTGCGCCATCGCGAACGCGGTCGCCAGCCCGATCACGACCAGCCCGGCCAGCTCGGCCGCGTGCAGGAAATGACCGAAGCGGCGACGAATGCGCTCGGCGGTCGTATCGGCGGATGCAGTGGACGTATTCAACGCGTTAACCGGTGCAGTGTCGTAGAGGGTGCGATCGATGCCGCGTCGCCGCGGCGAGGGGTCTCGGGTAACGGAAAGCCCGCGACGGGCGGGCCGGAAACCGTTGCGCACGCATCGGCTCCGCTCGCGCCGGTCGCCTGCGCAACCGCGGACAGCGTCCGCCGGCAACACGCGTAAAACGCGACGCCGGCATCGGTGCACACGACATCGTCGCCCGCGCGGTCCAGCAACAGCCGGCAGCCGAGATAGCGTTCGAGGCCATCGAGCCGCGCATCGACCTGCGCGACGTCGAGCTTCAGACCGGACGCCGCGCCGCGCAGCCCGCCATGCTCGACGATTGCACCGAAAATACGCATCGCTTCCAAAAGGTTCATCATGATGGCCATCGTCGGGCGGAGCGGAACCTAATCTACTGCACGCGACACGCACGCTCAAGAGCACAGCGCCGCGGGCGCCAGGAGTACAGCTGCGCCGCCGCCGCACAAAACCCGGCCCTGTTTGATCCATTCGAATGACAGATCGTCGATACGTGTTCCAAAGACCCGCCGAAGCTGCTAGATTGCATGCTCGACGACGTTACGCGGTGCGGATGGTCCACGCGCCGGGCGAACGCGCGGCGCCACCGTCTGCCTTCCCTTCGCGCCCCGGGGGCGGCCGCCGCCGCTGCGGCCCGTTGCGCGATGCCCGCGCAACGTCCTTCATCCGCATGTCACACAGAGCACAGAGAACCGTCGCATGACACAGTTCAACCGTTCGCCTTCGCGCGCCGCGGCTGCCGCGGCCCGTCCGTCCCGACCCGACTGACCGGCAGCCCGCGATGCAGACGCCCCCTCCCCCGATCTCCCAGGCCGTTCACAGCACGATCACGCGCAGCGCGATCTTTCTCGTGGCGACGATCAATCCCGGCGCCGATCACGCCGACACGATCCGTTCGTGGTGCGGCGACATCGCCGCGCTCGTGCGCTCGGTCGGCAAGCGCGTACCGGGCGGCAATCTCACGTGCGTATGCGGCTTCGGCTCCGATGCATGGGATGCGCTGTTCGGCGAGCCGCGCCCGGCGTCGCTGCATCCGTTCCGCGAATTCGGCGCCGGCCAGCGCGTCGCGATCGCCACGCCCGGCGACATCCTGCTGCACATCCGCGCCGAAGCGATGGACCTGTGCTTCGAACTCGCGACGCAACTGCTCGGCGCGCTCGGCAGCGCGGTCACGGTCGTCGACGAAGTGCACGGCTTCCGCAATTTCGACCAGCGCGCGATGATCGGCTTCGTCGACGGCACCGAGAATCCGGAAGGCCGCGCAGCGGTCGACTTCACGGTGATCGGAGACGAGGATGCCGAATTCGCGGGCGGCAGTTACGTGCTCGTGCAGAAATACCTGCACGACATGGCCGGCTGGAACGCACTCGCGGTCGAGACGCAGGAGCGCATCATCGGCCGCACCAAGCTGTCCGACATCGAGCTCGCGCCTGACGTGAAGCCGTCGTGCTCGCACAGCTCGCTCACCACGCTCGACGAGGGCGGCCGGGAAGTGAAGATCCTGCGCGACAACATGCCGTTCGGGCGCCCGGGCGCCGGCGAATTCGGCACCTATTTCATCGGCTATGCGCGCTCGCCGGCGCCGATCGAGCAGATGCTCGAGAACATGTTCGTCGGCCGCCCGCCCGGCAACTACGACCGCCTGCTCGACTACAGCCGCGCGGTCACCGGCTCGCTGTTCTTCGTGCCGTCGGCCGATCTGCTCGAAGCGCTCGCCGATCGTGCGGCGCCGGCCGCCGGCGCCGCCCAACCGGAATCCGCGCCGTCCGCGCCGCCGCGCGACGGCTCGCTGAACATCGGCTCGCTGAAAGGAACCCCGACCTATGAATAACCTGCACCGCGAACTCGCCCCGATCTCGTCCGCCGCCTGGGAACAAATCGAGGAGGAAGTGGCGCGCACCTTCAAACGCTCGGTGGCCGGCCGCCGCGTCGTCGACGTCGACGGCCCCGCAGGGCCCGAGCTGTCGGCCGTCGGCACCGGGCACCTGCTCGACGTCGCCGCGCCGCGCGAGCAGGTGAACGCGCGGCTGCGCGAGGTGCGCACGATCGTCGAGCTGACGGTGCCGTTCGAGTTGAGCCGCGACGCGATCGACAGCGTCGAGCGCGGCGCGCGCGACGCCGACTGGCAGCCGGCGAAGGAAGCCGCGCAGCGGCTCGCGTTCGCCGAAGACAACGCGATTTTCGACGGCTACCGCGCGGCCGGCATCGTCGGCATCCGCGAAGGCACGTCGAACCGCCGGCTCACGCTGCCGGCGGACGTGAGCGCCTACCCGGACGCGATCAGCGACGCGTTGGAGGCGCTGCGCCTCGCCGGCGTCGACGGCCCGTACTCGGTCGTGCTCGGGTCGGACGCGTACACCGCGCTCAGCGAAGCGCGCGACCAGGGCTATCCGGTCCTCGGCCATATCAAACGCATCGTCAGCGGCGAGATCATCTGGGCGCCGGCGATCAGCGGCGGCTGCGTGCTGTCCACGCGCGGCGGCGATTACGAGCTGCACCTCGGGGAAGACGTGTCGATCGGCTACACGAGCCATACCGACAAGGGCGTCCGCCTGTACCTGCGCGAAACGTTCACGTTCCTGATGCTGACGAGCGAGGCATCGGTGGCCGTGGCGCCGCAGGACGGTGCGGCCGCCTGAGCGCGGTTGCCGGCGCGCGATGCCCGCCCGGGCGCCGCGCGCGACGGCCGTGCTGCCGGCCGCAGGTTCGTCGCCGATCCAGCCCATCTTGCACGGAGAATGTCATGAGCGAATCGAATGACGCATTACAGGCGCTGCAAGCGTCCGTCGCTACCCTGCAGCAGAAGGTCGATGCCAACGCGGGCGGCCAGGCCGGCGATACCGCCGTGCTGTTTACCGTCGTGTCGCTGATGCTGGCCGAGCTGCCGCCCGACACGCGCAACCTGATCGAGGATTCGTTTTCCGTCTGGGCCAATGGTCTGCCGAATGCGGCGCTGTCGGCCGACGTGAAGCAGATCGCACGGCAACGGCTCGCGATGACACTGTTGGACTGATCGCGGTTCACCGCGGTTACGCGATGTCCGGCGCGTACCGTGCACCCCGCGCTCGCCTGCGCCGGCCCCACGGCGCGCACCGGCTGCGGTGCGCGCGGGGCCGCGCGTAGCCGGTTCGCGCCCGCGCTGCGCGTCGCACTCCGGTTCGCTCGCCGCTTCACTCCCTGCTTTTCTCCCCGCTTTTCTCCTCCTTTCGCTCCCCGTTTGCCGGCTGCCGGCGCCCTGCGCGCCCATGTCGCACCGCGCCGTTCGCCCGCCGCCCTTTACCTCTTTCCCGCCCCCCTCCACCGCCGGCTGCCCGCGCCGCCGTGCGCGCGCCCGTCTGTACTCCTTGCCGCCGAATCGCGCACCCGTGTGAGGGTGCAATTCACGGCCGGTCCGGCATGGAACTGTGTCTTGGATGGCCCGCGCCGATTCGCTATTTTGAACGCAGTCGAAGCGATGCCGTGGGCTCCTCTCGGCACGCGCGCTTTCCGCCCCGACCGCGACCGTGCGCCACGCCGGCGCGCGCTGCGAGATCGCGCGGGTGCGGCACGCGCGCCGCCGCGGTGCGTGCCGTGCCTGCGCGGTCGGGGCGCGTGAGCGCCGCACCGCATCGGGCTTCACCCTTCGCCCCACCTTCACCGACAGGAGCCAGACCACCATGCCCGCACTTTGCGATATCTGTCACGCCCGGCCGGCCGTCGCGCGCGCAACCGTGATGCAGGACGGCGAGCGCAAGACGATCTCGATCTGCGATTACCACTTCCGACAGCTGATGCGGCATCAGAGCATGCTGAATCCGTTCGATTCGCTGTTGGGCGGCGGCGGACCGTCGTCGTTGTTCGGCGGCCTCGGCGACGAATCGCCGCTCGCCGCCGAGATTCCGCGCGAATCGGTCGACCCGACCGACGCATTCAGCGAACAGACGCTCGAACTGCTGCAGCGCGCGGCCGAGAAGGCGCACGAGCTGCGCCGCAGCGAGCTCGATTCCGAACACCTGCTGTACGCGCTCGCCGACACCGACGTCTGCGCCGCGCTGCTGAAGGAACTGAAGCTGTCGCCGCAGGACATCCGGTCGTACATCGACGAGCACGCGCACACCGGCACGGCCGCGCCCGATGCGCCGCTCGACAAGCTGTCGATCTCGCCGCGCGTGAAGAAGGCCGTCCAATACGCGTTCCAGGCGTCGCGCGATCTCGGCCATTCGTACATCGGCCCCGAGCACCTGCTGATCGGGCTCGCATCGGTGCCGGACAGCGTCGCCGGCACGCTGTTGAAGAAATACGGCGTGACGCCCGAGGCGCTGCGCCAGAAAGTCGTGAAGGTGGTCGGCAAGGGCGCCGAGGATGGCCGCGTCGACGCGCCGACCGGCACGCCGAACCTCGACAAGTTCGGCCGCGACCTCACCGCGATCGCGCGCCAGGGCAAGCTCGATCCGGTGCTCGGCCGCGCGCAGGAAATCGAAAGCACGATCGAGGTGCTCGCGCGCCGCAAGAAGAACAATCCGGTGCTGATCGGCGAACCGGGCGTCGGCAAGACGGCGATCGTCGAAGGGCTCGCGCAGCGGATCGTCAACGGCGACGTGCCCGAAGTGCTGCGCGACAAGCGGCTCGTCGAAGTCAACATCAACTCGATGGTGGCCGGCGCGAAGTATCGCGGCGAATTCGAGGAACGCGCGAAGCAGCTGATCGACGAAGTGACGGCGAAGCAGGACGAACTGATCCTGTTCATCGACGAGCTGCACACGATCGTCGGCGCGGGCCAGGGCGGCGGCGAAGGCGGCCTCGACATCGCGAACGTGCTGAAGCCCGCGCTCGCGCGCGGCGAGCTGAGCCTGATCGGCGCGACGACGCTCAACGAATACCAGAAGTACATCGAGAAGGACGCCGCGCTCGAGCGCCGGTTCCAGCCCGTGTTCGTGCCGGAGCCGAGCGTCGAGCAGACGATCGTGATCCTGCGCGGGCTGCGCGACAGCCTCGAGGCGCATCACCAGGTGACGTTCGCCGACGACGCGTTCGTCGCGGCCGCCGAATTCGCCGACCGCTACATCACGGCGCGCTTCCTGCCCGACAAGGCGATCGACCTGATCGACCAGGCCGCCGCGCGCGTGCGGATCGGCGCGACGTCGCGCCCGATCGACATTCAGGAAGGCGAAGCGCAGATCGCGCAACTGAAGCGCGAGCAGGACTATGCGACCTCGCGCAAGCGCTTCGACGAAGCCAAGCAGTTCGAAGAGCAGATCAACGCGAAGCAGAAGGCCGTCGACGAGATGATGGAGGCGTGGCAGCGCAAGACCGGCTCGGAGACGCTCGAAGTGACCGTCGAATCGGTAGCCGAGGTCGTGTCGCGGCTGACCGGCATCCCCGTGTCCGAACTCACGCAGGAGGAACGCCAGAAGCTGCTGAAGATGGAAGAGCAGCTGCGCGAGCGCGTGGTCGGCCAGAGCGATGCGGTGGTCGCCGTCAGCGATGCCGTGCGGTTGTCGCGCGCGGGGCTCGGCCAGACGCACCGGCCGATCGCGACGTTCCTGTTCCTCGGGCCGACGGGCGTCGGCAAGACCGAGCTCGCGAAGGCGCTGGCCGAGACCGTGTTCGGCGACGAGCAGGCGATCATCCGCATCGACATGTCCGAATACATGGAGCGCCACGCGGTCGCGCGGCTGATCGGCGCCCCGCCCGGCTACGTCGGCTACGACGAAGGCGGCCAGCTCACCGAGCGCGTGCGACGCCGCCCGTACAGCGTGATCCTGCTCGACGAGATCGAGAAGGCGCATCCGGACGTCTACAACGTGCTGCTGCAGGTGTTCGACGACGGGCGTCTCACCGACGGCAAGGGGCGCGTGGTCGATTTCAGCAACACGATCATCATCGCGACCAGCAACCTCGGCGCGGCGATCATCATGGACAACCTCACGCAGCCGGAAGCCGCGCGCAAGACCGACAAGGCGATCCGCGAGGAACTGATGCAGGTGCTGAAGGGGCATTTCCGGCCCGAGTTCCTGAACCGGATCGACGAGGTGATCGTCTTCCATGCGCTGTCGAAGGACGACATCCGCGCGATCGTGCGGATCCAGCTCGACCGCGTGGTGCGCACGGCCGCCGCGCAGGACATCACGCTCGTGATGGGCGACTCGCTCGTCGCGCACCTGACCGAAGCCGGCTACCAGCCGGAATTCGGCGCGCGCGAACTGAAGCGCCAGATCCGGCAGACCATCGAGACGCGACTCGCGAAGGAGATCCTCGCCGACCGGCTGAAGTCGGGCGACCGGTGCGAAGTCGACTACGACAAGGACAGCGACGAAGTGAAGTTCAACAAGCTCGCCGCGCCTGAAGCGAAGGACGCCAAGGTAGCGAAAGGCACGAAGGACGCGAAGCAGGACGCCGACGGCAAGCCTGAAGCGAACGGCAAGGCCGGCAAGGCTGCGAGGGCAGCCGGCGACGGGAAGCCGGACGACACGCCTGCCGACGCCCCGCCGCCCACGGCGAAGCCCGGCAAGAAGTCGTCCGGGGCGAAGAAGGACGCCCGCTAGAAAAACGCATGCCCCGCCGCCCGGGGCACGCATGACCGGCTCCGTCCGCCGGACGGAGCCGCCCCACGCCGCGACACGGCGCAACCGAGCCACCCGCACCGGGCCCGGCTATTGGAGATTCACATGACAAATCGACGCGAAGTGCCAGGCATCAGGAAATACGACGGGCCCGCCGGCGGTTGGGGCGCGCTTCGCGCGACAGCCGATGCGGTGCGCACGCAGATGGAAACCATCGAGGCACCGATCGTGCTGATGCGGACCAACCAGCCCGACGGCTTCGACTGTCCCGGCTGCGCGTGGCCCGACAAGGAGCACAAGTCGACGTTCCAGTTCTGCGAGAACGGCGCGAAGGCCGTCACGTGGGAAGCGACGACCAAGCGCGTGACGCCCGAGTTCTTCGCGGCGAACACCGTGTCGTCGCTGCTGCGCATGTCGGACTACGAACTGGAGAACATGGGCCGGCTCACCCATCCGCTCGCCTACGACCGCGCGACCGACACGTTCCGCGCGATCGAATGGGACGACGCGTTCGCGCGCATCGGCGAAGTGCTGCGCGCGCTGCCGCCCGAGCAGGTCGAGTTCTACACGTCGGGCCGCGCGTCGAACGAAGCCGCGTACCTGTACCAGCTGTTCGCGCGCGAGCTCGGCACCAACAACTTCCCCGACTGCTCGAACATGTGCCACGAGCCGACCAGCGTCGGCCTGCCGCAGTCGATCGGCATCGGCAAGGGCACCGTGTCGCTGGAGGATTTCGACCACTGCGAGCTGATCATCTCGATCGGCCACAACCCCGGCACGAACCATCCGCGGATGATGGGCACGCTGCACGAATGCGCGCGCCGCAACGTGCCGATCATCGTGTTCAACCCGCTGCGCGAGCGCGCGCTCGAACGCTTCGCCGATCCGCAGGACATGATCGAGATGGCGTCGTTCGGCTCGACGCGAATTGCGTCGACGTACTACCAGGTCGACGCGGGCGGCGACGCGGCCGCGCTGAAGGGCGTCATGAAGGCGCTGCTGCGGCTCGAGGCCGAGCAAGGCAACGTGCTCGACCGCGACTTCATCGCACAGCACACCAATGGCTTCGAGGCGTTCTCGGCCGATCTCGAAGCCACGTCGTGGGACGACATCGAACGCGCGAGCGGCCTCAGCCAGGCGCAGCTCGAACAGGTCGCGCTCGCGTATGCGAAGTCGAACGCGACGATCGTCACGTACGGGATGGGCGTCACGCAGCACAACAAGGGCACGGCCACCGTGCGCCTGATCGCCGACCTCCTGCTGATGCGCGGCAACATCGGCAAGCCCGGCGCCGGCGTGTGCCCGCTGCGCGGCCATTCGAACGTGCAGGGCAACCGCACGGTCGGCATCACCGAGAAGCCGTCGGCCGAATTCCTGAAGAAGATCGAGGACGTGTGCGGCTTCACGCCACCCGCGCAGCACGGGCACGACGCGGTGCAGGCGATGCAGGCGATGATCGACGGCACCGCGAAGGCGCTGCTGTGCCTCGGCGGCAACTTCGCGGTCGCGCTGCCCGATCCCGAGCTGTCGTTCCCGGCGATGGCGAAGCTCGACCTGAGCGTGCATCTCGGCACGAAGCTGAACCGTTCGCACCTGCTGGTCGGCAAGGAAACCTTCATCCTGCCGGTGCTCGGCCGCACCGAGCTCGACATGCAGGCCACCGGCCGGCAGTCGATCACCGTCGAGGATTCGATGTCGATGGTCCATGCGTCGGCCGGCAAGCTCAAGCCCGCATCGGACCAGTTGCGCTCCGAGCCCGCGATCGTGGCCGGCATCGCACACGCGACGCTGCCGAACAGCAAGGTCGCATGGCTCGACCTGATCGCCGACTACGATCGCATCCGCGACCTGATCGACAAGACGGTATCCGGCTTCGAGGCGTTCAACGAGCGCATTCGCACGCCGGGCGGCTTCCGCCTGCCGCTGCCGCCCACCGAGCGCGTGTGGCCGACGCCGACCGGCAAGGCGATGTTCTCGGTCTACAAGGGGGTGAAGGAGGATGCGGACGTGCTCGGCGCCGAACAGGTGCTGCGCCTGATCACGCTGCGCAGCCACGACCAGTACAACACGACGATCTACGGGCTCGACGATCGCTATCGCGGCGTGTTCGGCCGGCGCGACGTGCTGTTCATGAACGCGGCCGATCTCGAGAAGTACGGGCTCGAACACGGTGACCTCGTCGACATCGAGACGGTCACCGCGTCGGGCCGTACGCTGCGCCTCGAGAAGATCACCGCGATCGAGTACGACATCGCGCCGGGCTCGGTCGGGGCGTACTACCCGGAAGCGAACGTGCTCGTGCCGCTCGACTACATCGACAAGGAAAGCGGCACGCCGTCGTACAAGTCGGTGCCGGTGCGCGTCGTGCGCTCGGCGGTCGTGTGATGCCGCGGCAGGCGCGCGCCACGTCGCCCGCAGCGTGCCTGCCCGATTCCCGCCACCACTCGCCGCCGCGGCGCGAGCGACGCGGCGGCCCCTTCTTCATCGTGCCGCCGTCGGCGGCATCGTCGCGCCCGTCTGCCGGCGCCGATACGCGCTGTCGCGCGTCGCGAGCCAGTAGTACAGCGGCGACGTCAGCAGCAGGCCCACGAGCCACGACAGGTCCGCGCCGCCCAGATGGGCGGGAATCGGGCCCGCGTACATCGGCGTGTTCATGAACGGAATCTGCACGACGATGCCGATCGCATACGCGAGCAGCGCCTGCGGATTGAAGCGGCCGTAGATCCCGCCGTCCGCCATGAAGATCGACTGGATGTCGTACTTGCCCTTGTGGATCACGTAGAAGTCGATCAGGTTGATCGCCGTCCACGGCACCAGCACGACCAGCAGCGCGAGCACGAGATCGACGAGGTTGCCGACGAAGTTCGTCGACGCGCCGATCGCCGCATAGCAGCATGCGACGAAGATCGCGACCGACACCACCGCGCGCGTCTTCGCGGTCGGAATCCACTTGTATGCGAACGTCTGTACCGACGTGATCACCGCGAGCACCGCGCCGTACAGGTTCAGCGCGTTGTGGCTGATCACGCTCAGCAGGAACAGCACCAGCATCAACGGGCCGAGCGGGCCGGTCGCCTGCTTGACCGCATCCATCGTGTCCGCGCCGGCCGGCACCGCGAGCACCGCGACCGCGCCGAAGACGAACGCGAGCGTCGAGCCGATCGTGCAGCCGAGATAGGTTGCCCAGAACGTCGACGCGACGCCGACGTTTTCCGGCAGATAGCGCGAATAGTCCGACACGTACGGCGCGAACGCGATCTGCCACAGCGCCGACAGCGATACCGTCGCGAGCCAGCCCGCGAAGTCGAAGCCGCCGCGCGTCAGGAAATCGGCGGTGCTCACGTGCGACAGGATCATCCAGAAGCCGACGGCGATGCCGATGCCGAGCACCCATGTGCCGATCCGGTTCAGGATGTGGATGAACCGGTAGCCGACGATCCCGATCAGCCCGGAGCCCACCGCGCCGATCACGATGCCGACGGGGACTGGCACCGACGACGCGATGCCGTGCACCGACTTGCCCGCGAGCACGATGTTCGACGCGAAAAAACCGACGTACATCACGGCCGCGATCACCGTGACGAGCAGCGCGCCCCACGAGCCGAACTGCGCGCGGCTCTGGATCATCTGCGGGATCCCCATCTGCGGCCCCTGCGCCGAATGCAGCGCCATCAGAACGCCGCCGACCGCTTGGCCGACGACGATCGCGACGATGCCCCACATCAGGTTCAGGTGAAACATCTGCACGCCGAGCGCGCCGGTCACGATCGGCAGCGGCGCGATGTTGCCGCCGAACCAGAGCGTGAACAGGTCGCGCACCTTGCCGTGGCGTTCCGAGGGCGGCACATAGCCGATCGTGTGCTTCTCTATCATCGGGGACGCATTGCGTTGCGCGTTCGTCATGGTGATGTCTCCAGTCCTGCGCGGCGATGCGCGCGTGCCGTGTGCGCCGGCGCGCGTCGGGGGGGCGCGCCGGCAATCGGTCCGGATACGCGAGCGCCGCCGCGCTGCGTGCACGCGGCGGCGCCGAACGAAGCGTCGCGTGCGCCGCCAGGCGGGGACGGATGACGTGTCCCGCCGGCGCCCACGCGGCCTCGTCGCGATCCAGGCTGGAGACGATGGTGCGCCATGCGCATCGGGGCCGGAAAATACTAAAAATATTTCCGCGACATACGAAAAAGCTCTGCAGCGGAAATTTCGGCGCCGAAAGACTTCAGGTAAGGTGCTACGCGAATCCAACAGCATGCGCCCACGGCGGCACGCCGGGGCCGGGCATCAGGGGTGCTTGTGGCTCACTACACTTTGCGGCAACTGAAATACTTCGTCACGACGGTCGAATCCGGCAGCGTCGCCGAGGCATCGCGTCAGCTCTTCATCGCGCAACCGTCGATTTCCAGCGCGATCAAGGGGCTGGAAGAGAGCTTCGGCGTGAAGCTGTTCATTCGCCACCACGCGCAGGGCGTGTCGCTGACGCCGAGCGGCACGCGCTTCTACCGGAAAGCGCAGGAACTGCTGCGCATCGCGCACGAGTTCGAACAGAACGCGCTCGCCGACAACGACGTGATCACCGGGCAGATCGACATCGGCTGCTTCGAGACGGTCGCGCCGCTCTATCTGCCGCAACTGATCGCGGGTTTTCGCGAACGCTACCCGGGCGTGAACATCCGGCTGCGCGACGGCGACCAGCAGGAACTCGTGCAAGGGCTGACGTCCGGCACGTTCGATCTCGCGCTGATGTACGACCACGATCTCGACGGCACGATCGAAACCGAGCCGCTGATGCCGCCGCAGCAGCCGTACGTGCTGCTGCCGGAGCACCACCGGTTCGCGGGCCAGACGCACGTGTCGCTGCGCGACCTGTGCGTCGAGCCGATGATCCTGCTCGACGTGCAGCCGAGCCGCACGTATTTCGTCAGCCTGTTTCACGAGCTCGGGCTCACGCCGAACATCGTGTTCGGCTCGCCGTCGATCGAGATGGTGCGCGGGATGGTCGGTCGCGGCTTCGGTTTCTCGCTGCTCGTCACGCGCCCGCATTCCGAATATACGTACGACGGCCAGCGTGTCGTGACGATCGGCCTCAGCGAAACGGTCAGCCCGTCCGGGCTCGTGAGCGCACGGCTGAAGCGCGGTCAGCTCACGAAACAGGCGCAGTCGTTCGTCGATTTCTGCCGCGAGCGGCTCGCGCAGATCGTCGCGCAACCGGCGCAATCGCCGCCATCGGCTCGATAGCGGCGGCAAGGTCGACGATCGGGAACGGGATGTGGAAGACACGCGCGCCGTCGGGCGCGGCGCATGCGTGCCGGCCGCCCGTTCAGGCGGCGGACGAGAGATACGCGACCAGACGGCCCAGCATCGCGTCGCAACCATGCAGTTGCTCGAGCGTGACGAACTCGTCGGGCTTGTGCCCCTGATCCATGCTGCCCGGCCCGCACACGACGGTCGGAATGCCGGCCTGCCCGAACAGCCCGCCCTCGGTGCCGAACGCCACCGTGCCGAACGCGTCGGACCCGCTCAGCAGCGCGAGCAGGCGCGCGGCCTCGCTGTCCGGCGCGGTCGCCAGCCCCGGATACGCGCCGAGCGGCTGCAGCCGGATGTCGGTATCGGGCTGCACCGCGCGCATCCTCGGCAACAGTTCGGATTCCGCATAGTCCTGCAGCGTTCTCGGCACATCGTGCGCATCGAAATCCGGCAGCGCACGCACCTCGAAATCGAATTCGCATTCGGCCGGCACGATGTTCAGCGCGCGGCCGCCCTTGATCAGCCCCGTCTGCACGGTCGAGAACGGCGGATCGAAGCGGCCGTCGTGCCGTTCCGGCCGCGCGAGCGCCGCACCGATCTCGCCGAGCCGGCCGATCAGCTTCGCCGCATAGTCGATCGCGTTGACGCCCGACGGCGCGTAGGCCGAGTGGCACGCGGCACCCTTCACGTGGCAGCGCATCGCGAGCTTGCCCTTGTGACCGAGCACCGGCTTCAGTTCGGTCGGCTCGCCGATCAGGCACATCCGCGGACGATGTTCGCGCGCGGCGAGTCGTTCAAGCATCGGCCGCACACCGAGACAGCCGACTTCCTCGTCATACGAGAACGCGAGATGCACCGGCAGGCTCAGCGGCCGCGCGACGAACGCCGGAACGGCCGCGAGCACCGACGCGATGAAGCCCTTCATGTCGGCCGTGCCGCGGCCGTACAGCCGGCCGTCGCGCTCGGTCAGCCGGAACGGCTCGACCGTCCACGCCTGCCCGTCGACCGGCACCACGTCGGTGTGCCCCGACAGCGCGACGCCGCCGCGATCGCGCGGGCCGATCGTCGCATACAGGCTCGCCTTCGTGCGTTCCGCGTTGTAGAACAGTTCGCTCTGCACACCCCACCCGGCGAGATAGTCGTGGATGAAGCCGATCATCTCGAGATTCGAATCGCGGCTGACCGTCGCGAAGCCGATCAGCCGTTCGAGCAACGCGCGGCTCGACGGATCACTCATCGCCCGGCACTCCGTAGCTCGGCGCGGCGGTCGGGTTCAGCGCGCGTGTCTGGTAGTCCTGCATCTGCGGTCGATACGCGCGCCATAGCGCATCGAGCTGCCCGATCGGATCGGCGTCGGCCCAGTCGACGCGCAGGTCGACGATCGGCCAGGTCACGTCGCCGGCCACCTTCAACGCGGCCGAATGCACCGGGCCGGCCTCGCCGCCGGCCGCCATGGCCGCGTGCATCGCGGCCAGCAACCTGTCGGCGAGCAAGCCGGACGCCTGCTCGAAGGCCCGCACCATCGCGTCGATCACGGCTGGCGCCGCCAGCAGGTTGCCGGCCGCCACGCATTGTTCGCCCTGCACCGCGTGATGCGTGCCGAGCGCCTCCTTGCCGGTGAAGCATGCCGTCTGCCCCTGCCCGTCGATCGCCGTGACCTGCCTGTACTGGCTCCAGCCGTTCGCACTCAACGCGCGGTCGAGCGCCGCGGCAGGCGCGAGCAGGTCGTGTTCGATCAGGTCGAGAATCTGAGGCCCGAGCGCCGGCAGCGTGATGTTCTGCGTCGCGACGGCGCCGACGCCCGCGCGCACCCACGGGCAGCGCGCGCCCACCGCGATGCTCGACGAACTGATCGCGATCCCGAGCTGGCCCGTCTCCGGGCAGCGCCCGACGATGGAGAAAGTCATGTCGCCCCCTATGCGTGGCTCGGCTGCCAGTTGTCGGGAATCACCGCGATCACGTCGATCTCCATCAACCACTGCGGCTGGCCGAGCGCGGAGACGACGAGCCCCGTCGAGATCGGGTAGACGCCTTTCAGCCACTTGCCGACTTCCCGGTACACGGGTTCGCGATAACGCGGGTCGATCAGGTAGGTCGTCGTCTTCACGACATGCGTGATGTCGCTGCCGGCTTCCTCGAGCAACTGCTTGACGTTCTTCATCGCCTGCTCGGCCTGCGCGCGCGCGTCGCCGAGGCCGATCAGGTTGCCGTCGAAATCGGTGCCGACCTGGCCGCGCACGTAGACGGTGTTGCCGGCCCGCACGGCCTGGCACAGGTCGTTGTCGAGCGTCTGGTTCGGATAGGTATCCTTCGTGTTGAACATCCGGATACGCGTATGGGTAGGCTGGCTCATCGAGATCCTTCGAGTGTCGGTGGGGTCGCCCGCCGCGCCGGAAGCCGTCGCGACGCGGCGGGATGGGTCTGTTCGTCAGGCGATCAGTTCGCCGCTTCGGCGAGCAGGTGTGTGTCGGGCCGCGCCGCTTGCGCGGCCGCGCGGCGCTGCGACGCGTCGTGATACGCGAGGTACTTGCGCTGCGTGACGATGTGATCGGCGATGTGCTTCGCGTCGTGCCACACGCCCCAGATGAAGCTGGAGCCGCGTCGCGACAGCCAAGGCAGCCCGAGGAAATAGATGCCCGGCTCCTTCGACACGCCGCGCTGGTGCTGCGGCTTGCCGTTCGGCCCGAACGCGTCGACGTTCAGCCAGCCGTAGTCGACCGCATAGCCCGTGGCCCAGACGATCGACGTGATGCCTGCGACGGCTAGATCGAGCGTGAGGATCGGATGCGTAACGCAATCGGGGGCCGGGAGGATGCGCCGTGCGTCCGGCTCTTCCGGCAAGTCGAGGCCGTTGCGGGCCGCATACGCGTCGGCCGCGTCGAGCAGCGACAGGTAGTTCTCGTCGCCGCGCGCGAGATTGGTCGCGAGATCGCGTTCGAACACGGCCACGCCGCCGTCGAACGACTTCGTCAGCCCGACCAGCGTCACGCCCTGGTTCGCGAGCGCACGGAAATCGACCGTATGGCCGCCGCGCGCGCCGCTCACCGCGATCGTCACGTGCTCGCGGCCGGGCGTCGCGACTTCCTTGTCCCATTCGCCGAGCACGCCGAGCCACCAGCAGAAGTCGCGGCCGCGATACGCACGCGGCGGGCGATCGTGCGGCCCGACCGACAGGTAAACCTGCCGGCCCGCACGCTGCAGCTCGTCGGCGATCTGCACGCCCGACGAACCCGCGCCGACCACCAGCACCGCGCCGGCCGGAAGCTGGCCCGGGTTGCGATAGTCGGCGGAGTGAATCTGCACGACGCGCGCGTCGTCCGGCGCGATCGGCGGAATCACCGGGCGCTGGAACGGCCCCGTCGCGACCACCACGCGGTTCGCCTCGATCGTGCCGTCGGACGTCTCGACGACGAAGCCCGGCTTGCCCGTGTTGCGCACCACGTTCTTCACTTCGACGCCGGTGCGGATCGGCGCGTCGAACTTGCGCGCATACGCTTCGAAGTAGTCCGCGACCTGGTCCTTCGATGCGAACGCGTCGGGATCGAGACCGTCGAATTCGAGGCCCGGGAAC
Organism: Burkholderia sp. MSMB1072; assembly: GCF_001524725.1. Taxonomy (NCBI): domain Bacteria; kingdom Pseudomonadati; phylum Pseudomonadota; class Betaproteobacteria; order Burkholderiales; family Burkholderiaceae; genus Burkholderia; species Burkholderia sp. MSMB1072. The sequence goes on along the minus strand of NZ_LOYC01000008.1, from coordinate 21,740 downwards.
CGGTCGTGCCATGCGGGGCCGTTCGCGACCAGCGAATCCCAGCGCCCGGTGCGCCAGCGTTCGGCGATACGGTCGCGCTCCAGCACGAGGTGGGGCACGCCCAGCTTGCCCAGATGCTCGCTCATGGCCACGCCGGCCTGCCCGGCGCCGACGACGAGCGTATCGATTGCGGTTGTTTCGACTGCCACGGCTGTCTCCTTCTGAAGTGCGGCTCATGCGACGCGCGGGGTCGCGTGAGCGGGAATGGAGACATTCTGCTGACAGGCTGCGTGGGGCGAAACGAGGTTTTTTGTTGGTGTTGACGAGCAAAAAGCTGGGGCGGGAGCCGGTGGCGAGCGACGTGCCTGCACGCAGTCCGAAGCGGCATGCCGGCCGGGGACGGTCCGACACCTGCGTATCGGCGCCGAAAAGAACGGATGCGTCGACGCGATCGACCCGACAGTCGATGCCATCGAGCGGTATGTCGCCGGCGCCCGCGCGCATCGCGGGCGCCGGTTTGCGCGAACGGTGCCGGCTACACGTTGGTCCAGGCGCCGGTGCCCTGCCGATATTGCATCACGCCGCCGTCGATCCGCACCCGCAGGTTGCCGTCCGGCACCTGCACCCAGTCGGTCATGTCGAGGCTCATCATCAACGCGACGAAGAAATCCTGCACCTCTTGCGACGTGCTGGCCTGCCAGAGGTCGATACGCCCGAGGCACGCACGCGTGTCGCCGCTTTGCTGCATGATCGTCTCGACCTGTCCGGCGACATCCGCGGCCGTGTCGTAGACCTTCGTGCCGCCGTCGCCGACGATAGACAGATGGATCCCGCGCACCAGCGTCGGCTGGCCCGGCGTCTGCTCGACGAGCGCGATGCAGCTCGTCATCGCGCCGAAATCGATTTCCGTCGCATCGCCCCATTTGCGCTCGCCAACCGCCAGCGGCGCGGGACCGTTTACGTGCTGAATGATGTAGGACATAGGTTCCTCTCATGACTGGACATGACTGCCGGTAGCGGGCCGCGACGCGTTCAACCCGGAACGTGCGTCGCGCCCGCCGCTCACATCCCGCATCGGGCCTGACGGCCCGGCGGGTCGTGTCGATCGATACTGTGTCGCAGCACGCGCGGCAGGCGATCGCCCCGCGGTTCGCACGACGCGATTGCCAGCGACGTTCGTCATCGGCGCCGCGCCCTGCGTACGCCAGGTGCGCTACGTGCCCTTCTTGTCCAGCAGCGCCTGATACTTCTGCAGACTCTCGTCGATCCGGTCGAGCGCGACGCTCGCGGCCTCCCCTTCGATCGCTTCCGCGGCGCCCGCAACGACCGCCGCGGTCGCGACGAACAGGTCCGTCAACAGCAGGCCCACCGCATCCATCGCCATGCCTTTCACGTCCTCGTCGATGGTCTTCTGCGCGAGATCCTTCATCAGCACGCTCTTGCCCGCGATCGCCAGCGACGTCGACGCCTCGAAGTAGTTGGCCGCCGCCTGCGCGACCATGCCGCCCGCCTGCGTGATCATCATGTTCGGGCCGACGGATATCTGCGTCGTCGCGTAGGACGCCGCCTCCGCGTTGATCGCCTGCACCGTCTGCAACGCCGAGTTGGCGGCCCCTCTCGCACCCGCGATCTGGTCCGGCGCCTTCAGCGCGTCGGTGAACCTGCGCAGCCGGTTGATCGGCCACGCGCGCTTGCCGGCTGCCGAAGCAGCGGCTTGCGGCGCGGCATCGGCCTGCGTCGTTGCTTCGGCTGCGGCGTTAGCGACGTCGTCCGGCGCTTGCGTCGCGCCTGCTCCGCGTCCGTCCAAAAGACCTTTCATGTTCATGACTTAGGTATCCCGATAGTCGTCGCGTCCTAATGCGTGGAACCCGTCTGCGGCCCGCCCGCCGCGGGCAGCGCCGCGCCGCCCGATGGCGGCTTCGGCGACGCCTCGACGGACAGGATCATGGCCACCGCCTTCGACACGACGGCGTTCGAAATCTGGTTCAGCGCCGCCTGCTGCTGCGTCATGTTCTGCGCCGAGATGCCGACGGCCTGGCTGAACATCTGGTAAAGCATGCCCAGCGCCTGGGCCGGCGACCCCGCGACGACGTTCACGTTGGTCTGCGTCAGCGCGTCGGTAATCTGCTCATTGACTTTGTCTGCCACGAGGCCTCCTCGGATCTCGGCTCCGGCATGCGATTGAAGGAACGGGCGGGCCGGCAGGCCATCGACGCCGTGCATGCCGTTAGGAACGCTGGCTGCCTGCATTCGTGAACGCGCTCACGCGAGTTCCTCGCGCAATTTCTTGCGCAGCAGCTCGACGCGCTTTCTGGCAAGCGGCTCGTTGATCCCGAGCGTCGCGGCGATGTGCAGATAGGGCCGGTCCTCCTCGAACTTCAGCGTGAACAGCATTTGCTGCTGCGGGGAGAGCATCGACAGCGCCTGCTCGAGGCGCATCAGCTGTTGCCGAAGCAGCAGTTGCTGCTCCACCGACGGCGCGTGGCCGGCCAGCTCGACGGCATGATCGTCGTCCCAGGCCGGGTCGAATTCGAGCATGCCGCTTTCTCGCAGACGGCGGCGCGCGCCATCGAGGAATGCGTGGTTCAGCGCCAGAAAGAGAAAGCCCGCGAGGTTCCGGACGCGCTCGGGCGAGCGCTGCAGGTAAATGTGGACCTTGAGCGCGGTATCGGAAAGCAGTTCGTCGGCACGGTGAATATCGCCCTTGCACAACAGGCGCGCGCGACGCCGCAATTTCCCCTGCATTTCCCGCCACGTGCGATCGAGCTGCTGCGCCGAAGACTCGGGCGTCGGGGCAGCGTGCTGGTTCGAGGTTGTCATCCCGTGTCTTCCTTTTTTTATGGAAAACACAGAATCGATTCGATGCCGGGAATGGCGCTGTTACCCGCGTAACACCGATATAACGATAATCGGTTTCGGTAAATTTTCTTGATTATTATGAACGGAAATTTTAATTCACCGGCATAGCCCGAATCCGTCGTTTCAGATGCGCCGCCGGGCCTGACCGAATAACGGCATTGCGATGAAAAAGAACGACTACCGCCGCGATGCGTCCGTGCGTCGGCATGCTGCTTTCCATGTCGGTCGATCAAGCGCGCGTGCCGCCGAAGTGCCGCCCTGTCCGGACCGCCTGCCGATTATTTCAATTCTTTCGTTATTCATTTTTCACGTAATGCCGAAGGCAGCGTTTTTCGCTAGGTGGCCGCATCGTCAAACAACCTCGCGCGGAAAACATGCCTGCCCTTGCTGACGCTCAAACGCTGCGCAATATACCGATACTGACCGATCTCCCGGAAAGTCTGCTCGCCCACATCGAGCGGCATGTCACGCCCTGGCCCGAACACGGCAATCGCCTGTTGTTCTTCAAGGGCGATCCGGAGGATTTCGTCGCGTTCGTGCGCCATGGCCGTGTCTACAAGACGCTGCACGAACCGGGCGGCCGCGAGATCATTCTCGGCCACGCCATACCGGGCGACCTCATCGGCGAAAACACGCTGATTCGCGCGCACCGGCGCAGCTTCACCGCCCAGTTGAGCCCCGACTGCCGCGTTTTGCTGCTGCATCGCCAGCACTTCGCGCCGCTGCAGGCCAACGCGGAATTCATGGCGCGCATCCACGATCAGCTGTGCCGGCACATTCACCAGTTGAGCGACTTCGTCGAATCGGCGTGCCTGTACCGGCTTGAAGCACGGCTCGCGCGCCATCTGCTGAACCGCATGCAAGGGAATGGTCTCGAGGTGCCGCTGCCGGAGAGCCAGAGCATCCTCGCCGCGATGCTCAACGTCAGCCGGCCGCGGCTGAACAGCAGCCTGCAGAAGATGCAGCGCGACGGCCTGATCCGACTACACGAACACGGCGTGACGATCGAGAAACCGGAGCGGCTCCGGACCATCGCCGACGCCAATTGACACCCTGCCCGGCAGCGCGTGCGTCACGCAGCGCGGCCGGGCGGGCAGGTTTGCGCGCGCCGGGTTGCGCGGCGCGCCGTAAGGGTCAGCCGCGCCCGTGGCCGATGGCGTTCATCAACTGCGCGACGGCGGCCAGTTGCGATACGAAGTTGTCGTTCGCCGACCGCGCCGCGCTGGCCAGCGCCACCGGCGAGCCGGCATAGAGTTGCATGATGCCGACGGTCGTGGCGGCGAGATTGGACGCCGCCTGGTTCGCCTGCATCTGCACCGCGTTGTGAAGCAGGATCGCGGACGCATGGCTGTTCGACTGCATGAGCGTGCCCAAGGCCACGGCGGGCGCTTCGCCCACCACCTTGACGTTGGCTTGCGTGACTGCATCGGTCATCGCAGGGGAAACCTGTTCCGGCATGTCGTTGCTCCTGGTGTGCGCGCCGCAGCGGCGCAGTCATGGCGAAAGCGTGAGTGGGTCGGTCGGCGCCGTCGATGCGCGGCAGGGCGTCCCGCCGCCACGGGCGTCGACACGACGCCGTGCGCCGGGCGGCAGCCACCGCGATCGGGGCCACCGCCCGGCGCCGACGCCGGCTTACGCGTCAGGCCAGCGCCTTGCCGAGCGCGAGCACGTCAGCCAGTACGGACAGCACGCCGTTCGAGCCGATTTCCGTCGCGGCGGCGCCGGCGCTCGCCGGCCCGAGCGTGTACAGCTGCATCGTGCCCACGTTCGTCGAGGTCGGCAGTTGCACCGCGGACTGCGACTGCTGCTGCACCGCGTTCTCGAACAGCACGCTGAGCGAATGGCTCTGGGCCTGGTACAGCGAGCCCGTTGCCATCGCGGGCGCTTCGCCGACCACCTTGACGTTGGTCTGCGTGACCGCGTCGGTGATCGCGGCGTTGACCGTACAAGTCTTGCAGGGGTCCTTCGAGTCGTTTGCGTCATTCGGCATCGTATTTCTCCTGGTTCGCGAACGGGCACCGCATCGAATCGGCTCTGCCCGTTCCGTCGTTTGCTCCGGAACCGCACGGCACCTGGTCAGGCGCTGGCGGTCATGCTATGGATCCGCGGCTCGGCGGCGGTATCGGCAGCGCGTGCCGCTTGCTCCGCCGCTTCAACCACGGTGCTGCGATGACGCCTTACGGCCGGGCCACTGCTTTCCCGATCGCGATCACGTCGGCCAGAATGGAAATGATCCCGTTCGCGCCGATTTCCGTGGCGGCCGCGCCCGCGCTTTCCGGCCCGATCGTGTAGAGCTGCATCGTCCCCACGTTCGTCGACGTTTGCGACTGGATCGCGGCCTGCGACTGCTGCTGCACCGCGTTCTCGAACAGGATGCTGAGCGAATGGCTCTGGGCCTGGTACAGCGAGCCCATCGCCATTGCCGGCGCTTCCGCGACCACCTTGACGTTGACCTGTGTGACCGCATCGGTAATCGCGGGATTGACCTGGCACACTTGACACGTATCAGCCATTTGTAGCTCCTTGGTTCACGTAGTTGAGAGGTCGCACACGGGGCCGGCCGGTTTCGCGTTCGGCCGCATGACCCGCGTGCTACTCCATGGACGCTGGGCCGGGCGTATCGTGAACCGCAGCGGTGGGTTCGGACGGTTCGGCCGGATCGACGCCGATGCTTCGCAACCGGTCCTCCATCGCGTCGAGCCTGACGGCGAGCCGTTCGGCAAGCGCATCGCCGTATTGGCGGAAGCAGGTTTCGATTTCCTGCCGGATCAGGCCCGTCAGTTGTTCCCCGATCATCGTCAGCGCTTCGCGAGTGCTGTCCTGGATCTCCGCCGCTCCTGAGGCCCCCGCGTCGTCTCCCGGCGCGTGCGCGTCGAGTACGCCCGACACCTTCTGCTGTTCCGACGCCAGCATGCCGAGGGTCGTCTCGTTCTGCGTGTCGATCGTTTGCAGGATGCCGCGCATCTTCTCGTACGCCTTTTGCTGGTTGAGCTGCAGAAAATGCTTGATCTGTTCGCGCGCCTCGCGCCGGGTTTTCAACTGCGGCAAGGGCGGTTTCGCGGCGCTCGCCTGCGTGGCCGGGACGGCGGCGGGCGCCGATGGGTTCCCCTGCCCGCTCGACAGCCGCGCCAGCAGCGCCTGTTCTTCGCCCGGCTCGAGCGGCTGGCCCAGGCGCTTCTCCGCGAACTGGCGCAGCAGGGGGGCGAGTGTGTCGTTGCTCATGGCTCACACCTCCTCGAGGGCCGCCCGCGACACGGGAACGTGAGGTTCGGATTCGGATGGACGCCGCGCCACGGCGGGCTGGTCGGCGTGCTGCAATGGATATCGCATGGGGTTCTCCGGGAAAGGGATGTGCAACGGCCCGGCCGGAAATTTCGGCGGGACTGTTGCAGGGACGATCCATGCGACGTGTCTGTGAAGTCGACGGTCGCAGCGCGCCGGCCGCGCCCTCCCGACAATTCTTGACTGTGTCCGGCCCATCGAACTGGTAGGATGCCGGTCACCTTGACGCGGGCAGCCGGCACGGCCTCTCAACCGTCCCCTTTTTCACGTCGCCGCGGCTGGTAAACTTCGCGCTGGGCCCGGACAACCCGGGCCCCGGACAGCACCCCTGCCCCGTAAAACCCGTCATACCCCGGCTCGCCCCGCGCGACCCGTTGCAGTAACCGTTGGAGTGGCGCGCCCCGCGCCTGCAAGCATGAAGAAATCGAAGCAGCCCACCCGTCCCCCACGCGAGAAAGACCGCACGCCGTTCGTCCGCGCCGGCGCATTGCTGCTGATGGCCGGCCTGCTGTACCTGCTGTGGCCGTCCGCCGAAACCGCCTACCTCGCGATGGAATCGGTGATCCGCTGACGTACGCGTCCGCCCACGCACTGCGCTATACTTGCGCGATGGAAACCCGACTCACCCCGCCGATCGCACATTGCTGGTGGCGCGCCTGACCCAGGCGGCCCGTTTCCTTTTGCATGTCCCAAACGTGATGCCGCCAGCGATGGCGGCATTGGCGTTTCTGCGCTGACGTCATCGCTGGCGGCTTCGACAACCCGGAGCCCACGACGACCATGACGCAACCCACCCGCCCGACCATCCTCACCGGCGACCGCACGACCGGCCCGCTGCACCTCGGCCACTACATCGGTTCGCTGCGCGCCCGCGTGCAGATGCAGCACGAAGCGCGGCAATTCCTGCTGCTCGCCGATACGCAGGCGCTGACCGACAACATGGGGCGCCGCCAGCGCGTGACCGACAACGTGATCGAGGTCGCGCTCGACTACCTCGCCGTCGGCATCGATCCGGCGATCTCGACGATCGTCGTGCAGTCGCAGGTGCCCGAACTCGCCGAGCTGTCGCAATACCTGCTCAATCTCGTCACGGTCGCGCGCCTCGAACGCAATCCGACCATCAAGGAAGAAATCCGCCTGCGCGGGTTCGAGCGCGACATCCCGGCCGGCTTCCTGACCTACCCGGTGAGCCAGGCAGCGGACATCACCGCGTTCAAGGCGACCCATGTGCCGGTCGGCGACGATCAGCTGCCGATGATCGAGCAGACCAACGAACTCGTACGTCGCTTCAACGCGACCGTCGATCAGCCGGTGCTGGTCGAGTGCGAGGCCGTGCTGTCGTCGGTCACGCGGCTGCCGGGCATCGACGGCAAGGCGAAGATGAGCAAGTCGCTCGGCAACGCGATCACGCTTGGCTCGACGCCGGACGAGATCGCGCAGGCCGTGAAGGACATGTACACGGATCCGAATCACCTGCGCGTGAGCGACCCGGGCCAGGTCGAAGGCAACGTCGTGTTCACGTTCCTCGACGCGTTCGAGCCGGACGTCGCGAAGGTCGACGAGCTGAAGGCCCACTATCGCCGCGGCGGCCTCGGCGATAGTGTGGTCAAGCGCGTGCTGAACGAGCGGCTGCAGGCGCTGATCGAGCCGATCCGCACGCGCCGCCGCGAGTTCGAGGCCGACAAGGCGGAAGTGATGGCGATCCTGAAGCGCGGCACGCTGCACGCGCGGGAAGTGGCGGGGGCGACGCTCGCGGAGGTGAAGGGGGCGATGGGGTTGACGTATTTCGATTGAGCAGCGCCGTCACGGTCGCTCGCGCTCCGGCGCCGCCGCATGACACACGGCCTCGACCCGGTTGCCGGCCGGATCGACCAGAAAAGCCGCCGACTCGCTGCGGCGACTGGCCCCGAACCCTCGCTACAAGCTCACGACGCAACGCTGCTGGCTCCGGGAACCAGGCATTCGACGGGAACCGCCAGCGGCGGCCGGCTATCAGGACTGGCGCGCGCGTCAGCCACGCCTCGGACGGCAAGCCCCGCGCATGCCGGCCGACGCTGTTGCGCTGTAAGTCTCGCCCCTGCTATCTACGGTTCACCGAAGCGTCGTCGACAAGGCTCTACATTCCTTTCCGAGCTTCGCCGCCAGTTGCAACCGGGCCGAACGCCAGTCGGTCAACGCTTGAATGCGTTGCCGCTTGGCTCCCGGTGGTATCGTCAGGTCCGAGCTTAATAACAACATTTAGCTCGCCACTATTCGGGTTCGTTGATGGTACGGTTTCATTACTCATTAGACGCTCCTTTATCAGGCGTGGTCTCTGACGCCAAGAAATCGATCAAAAAAGCAGAAACAAGCAAAATAACTGCCGCAGGACCAAAGGATATTCCCGTAACCGTCACCACTCCCCCGAACTCCGATTTAATGACAATCGGATCGCCGGAAAAGTATCCTTTAAAAATATAATATAAGCTGCAGGCGATCATAAAAGCGATTAAAAGCCGATGCTTTAACTTGTCAAGCGGCTCTCGAGAAGAGCGCGGCCTTTTTGTCAAGCCATCCACTACCGCACGGCCTTTGGTGAGAAAAGTATAGGCAGCAGGGAAGAGAAAAATTGGAATCGAGATGACTCCCATCCACCAAGTCACCACACCCAAAAACAGAGAATTATATAAATTCGCAACCCCGACAAACTCGACTCGATGGATTCTTTCCAGATCACGGAGAAACCAAAAATTCCCGCTCACCCCATGAAACAAGATATCGCGATTCGATCCCAGCAGGAACATAGAGACAAATATAAAAACAAACTCAGCAGCAAACCAGGCCGTGACAACGCCCCTGGATACGGCCGAGATTCGGATACGAATGCTCATATTCGGTCGACTCTCTTTTAGCGCATGCGTGCCTGCACTTATCTCGCATGACATCCCTTTCTTTATATTGCAAGTAACATCGGACGACTCTCGGTTAGTCGAGGTGTGCATTGCATCAATGACGGTCGCATCATCGCCGCTTGTCGCTGCTCCCGCAATGATCGGTAAATCCGATTTTTAACCTGGCAAAGCACATCGTGGCCAAGTATCCCCTCAACTCCGTGACCAGCAGCGATATTAAAATAAAATTTATAACGCCGGCTTGTCTATTTCCGAAATTTTACTCGACGCCGCCAAATAAAAAATCCACCGAATATAATCATCTCGAAACCAAAAAATCAGTCGCAATACCTTCGCGCGTACCGCATTGATTTTTTATCGATAGATCAGCGCATACCCCTCAATTTCATCCGAACCCTCCCCCCTCAATACTGCATGCACACGATGGTACTCCCGGTCTGATAATTTGCAAACGGCACAATTACAATTCACCATTTTCCTTACGGAATTCAATCATATTTCATAATATTTCTTTCGCCTCCGAAAGAAGCGATTATGAAAATATTGATGTGCTCCGAATAATTCGCCCACACGGGAAGTTGTTCGGTTCGCGTTATGACCGGTCACATCTTTCGAAACATATTTCCGGAGCGTTGCATGTCAGGATCAGCAATGTTCGGCCCTGCTCATATCCGGGCCATCAAGCATTACGGTCAGGCCGCAATGCCGTGCAGCTATCCTATCCCCGACAATTCTTGACTGTGCCCATACCTCCGAACTGGCTGGCGGCTTCGACACCCGGAGCCCACGACGACCATGACGTAACCCAACCCAACCAACCATCCTCACCGGCGACCGCACGACCGGCCCGTTGCATCTCGGCCACTACATCGGCTCGCTGCACGCACGCGTGCAGATGCAGCACGACGATCGTCGTGCAGTCGCAGGTGCCTGAACTCGCCGAGCTGTCGCAATACCTGCTCAACCTCGTCACGGTCGCGCGCCTCGAACGCAATCCGACCATCAAGGAAGAAATCCGCCTGCGCGGGTTCGAGCGCGACATCCCGGCCGGCTAAGTGATGCCGATGCTGCTGAAGCGCGGCCCGCTGCATGCGCGGGAAGTGGTGCGAGCGACGCTTGCGAAGGTGGAGGGGGCGATGGGGGCTGACGTATTTCGATTGAGCAGCGCCGTCACGCCCCCTCACGCACCGCCCCCGCCACATGACACACGGCCTCGACCCGGTTGCCGGCCGGATCGACGAGAAAAGCCGCGTAGTAGTCGCCGTGGTACTGCGGCCGCAATCCAGGGTCGCCGTCGGCCTGCCCGCCCGCGGACAGCCCAGCCTCGAAAAACGCATGCACCTGCTCGCGGGATACGGCCTTGAAACACCAGTGCCGCTTGCTCGCGCCGACTTCGGCGGGATCCAGATATACCGCCAGAAAAGTCGATGCAGGGTCATTCGCGCTGCAACGTTCGCCATAGCCGAGCGCATTGGGCCGGTCATAGACCTTGGTTGCGCCCAGCGCAGCCATGACGGCATCGTAGAAGGGGCGTGCCCGGTCGATATCCGGCACACTGATCGACACGTGATCGAGAAGTTGCATGGTGTTGGCTCCATTGAACGAGCCCGAGTCTACACACTCGTCACCGATCCGATCGATCAACCTCACCGCTGACTGCACTACCGACCCAGCCCCCTACGTGATCTGATACGTCGACGCCGGCACGAACTCCTCGGGCAACGGTCGATCGCCGAGTTCGAGCACCGACCGCTCGATCGTGCGCGTCATCGCATCGAGCGCGAGCGCATTCGGCGCGAGGCCGAACGGCTCGGCCACTTCGTTCGCGATCGCCTCGAGCGCGATCAGCGTGTAGGAAATGAACACGCAGATCAGCGGCGTGAAGAACTCCGTCGAATCGACGAGCCCGAACGGCAGCAGCACGCAATACGCATACACGGTGCGATGGAGCAGCACGCTGTACGAAAACGGGATCGGCGTCGACAGGATGCGCTCGCAACCACCGACCGACTTGCCGAGCTCGTCGAGTTGCGTCTCGAACATCCAGCAGGTCGCGTCGCTGCCGGGCGCGCGCCCCAGCGCATGGACGATGCCGCCGCGCAGTTCATCGAGGATCGCGACGGGCTTGTAGCATTTGCCGCCGAGCGCGGCCGTGCGCTCCGCTCCGAGAATGCGCAGCAGATCGTCGGTCGGATCGGTATGACGCAGTTGATGTTTCAACGCATACGCGAGCGCGATCAGCAGATCGGCAAGCCGGTTGCGCTCGGCGTCGCTCACGCTGTCGGGCAGGTAGCGATGCAGTTGCGATGTCACGGCGCGGGCGGCGATCAGCAGGTTGCCCCACAGATGCCGTGCCTCCTTGAAGCGCTCGAAGCTCGCGTTGTTGCGAAACCCGAGGAAGATCGCGAGCGCAAGCCCGAACAGCGTGAAAGGCGCGGTGTTGAGCGGAATCTTCTCGCCGAAGATGCGTCCGTTCGTGAAGACCGCCAGCGTGCTGACGATCGCCATGAACACGAGTTGCGGAATGATCGATTGCAGCACGGAGCCGTTCCATACGAACAGCATCCGGAGCCAGTTCTGTCGTGGTCTGACGATCATGATGTTTTCTCGACTGCCAAAGGAATACGCAACCCGTTGCGCCCGCACCCGATGCGCAACGGCCCGCGCGTGGCGGGCCGCTGTTCGGTCGGGTGCCGGGTCGGGCGCCGCGCTGCGCGCGATGATACGCCAGCCCGCGCCGCACCCGTCACATCGCTTGCCGCTCAGTGATAGCCGATGTCTCCCTCGCGCACCTTGCCGCGAAACACGCGGTACTGCATCGCGTTGTACACGAGGATGATCGGCAGCACGATCACGGTGCCGACGAGCGCGAACAACTGGCTCGAATGGCTCGACGACGCATCCCAGATCGTCAGCGACGGCGGCACGATGTTCGGCCAGATGCTGATCACGAGCCCCGTGTAGCCGAGGAACACGAGCGCGAGCGTCAACAGGAACGGCGTGGCCTCGTGCGCACGCTTCACCGAGTGGAAGATGCCCCACACGCATGCGACGACGAGGATCGGCACCGGCAGGAACCAGCCGAGGTTGCCGCTGCCGAACCAGCGGTGCGCGACGGCCGGCAGCCCGATCACGGTCCACAGGCTGACCACGCCCATCACCGCGAGCAGCACGCCCGTGAGCGGCTTCATCAGCAACCGCATCTTGCGCTGCAGTTCGCCGTCGACCTTCAGGATCAGCCAGCCGCAGCCGAGCGTCGCATAGGTGACGAGCACGCCGATCCCGCACAGCATGCTGAACGGCGACAGCCAGTCGAACGGCCCGCCCGCGAACCGGTTGTTCTCGATCCTGATGCCCTGCAGCAGCGAACCGAGCACGATCCCCTGGCAGAACGCCGCAAGCGCCGAGCCGCCGATGAACGCGAGGTCCCACATGTGCTGCGTGCGGGTGGCTTTCGCGCGCAGCTCGAACGCGGCGCCCCGGAAGATCAGCCCGACCAGCATCAGCACCAGCGGCAGGTAGTTGGCCGGCAGCAGCGTCGAATACACGACCGGGAACGCACCGTAGAGGCCCGCGCCGCCGAGCACGAGGAACGTCTCGTTGCCGTCCCACACCGGCGCGACGGTGTCGAGCATCACCTGGCGCTCGGCCTTCGCGTCGAAGAACGGAAACATGAGCCCGATGCCGAGATCGAAGCCGTCCAGCATCACGTAGATGAATACGCCGAGGCCGATGATCGCGGCCCAGACGACAGGAAGATCGATGTGCATGGTTACTCCGCCTCGGTGACGTTCAGCGGCGTGGACAGCGCGCTCTTGCGCAGCCCCGGATGCCGGTGCAGCTCGATGTAACCGGCCTGGGCAGCCGGCCCGCGCTTCATCAGTTTCATCATGTAGTAAATCCCCGTTCCGAATACCAGGAAGTACACGACCACGAAGATCAGCAGCGACACGCCGACCTGTTGCGCACTGAGCGGCGCGACCGAATCGACGGTGCGCAGCACGCCGTAGACGGTCCACGGCTGGCGCCCGACCTCGGTCGTGATCCAGCCGGCGAGCAACGCGACGATGCCCGACGGCCCCATCGCCACCACGAACCACTGGAACCAGCGTGTCTCGTACAGGCGCCCGCCCTTTCTCAGCAGTAGCCCGAGCAGCGCGGTCAGCAGCATCAGCATCCCGAGGCCGGCCATGATCCGGAACGTCCAGAAGACGATCGGCGAATACGGGCGGTCCTGCGGCGGGAATTCCTTCAGCCCGCGAATCTCGCCGTCCCAGCTGTGCGTGAGGATCAGGCTGCCGAGGTGCGGCACCTGGATCGCATAGCGCGTGGTTTCAGCCTGCATGTCGGGCAGCCCGACGAGGTTCAGCGCGGTGCCGCCCTTCTCGGTTTCCCACAGCCCCTCGATCGCCGCGATCTTCGCCGGCTGGTATTCGCGCGTGTTCAGCCCGTGCGCGTCGCCGACGACGATCTGGATCGGCGCGAGCACCAGCAGCATCCACAGCGCCATCGAGAAACTGCGCTTCACCGGCTCGTCGCGGCGCCCCTTCAACAGGTGCCACGCGCCGCACGCGGCGACGATGAAGCCCGCGACGATGAACGCCGCGATCGTCATGTGCACGAGACGGTAAGGGAACGACGGGTTGAAGATGACCTTGAACCAGTCGACCGGCACGACGAGACCGTTCTCGATCTTGTAGCCTTGCGGCGTCTGCATGAAGCTGTTCGACGCGAGAATCCAGAACGTCGAGATCAGCGTGCCGACCGCGACCATCAGCGTCGCGAAGAAGTGCGCGCGGGGGCTGACGCGCTGCCAGCCGAACAGCATCACACCGAGGAAGCCGGCTTCGAGGAAGAACGCCGTCAGGACTTCGTACGTGAGCAGCGGCCCCGTGATGTTGCCCGCGACGCGCGAGAAGCCGGCCCAGTTGGTGCCGAACTCGTACGCCATCACGACGCCGGAGACCACCCCCATGCCGAAGCCGATCGCGAAGATCTTCGACCAGAACTGGAACATGGATTTGTAGGCGGCGTCGCCGGTGACGAGATAGCGCCATTCCAGCACCGCCAGGAAGCTCGCCATGCCGATGCTGATCGCGGGGAACACGATGTGGAACGACACCGTGAATGCGAATTGCAATCGGGCGAGATGGAACGCATCGAAGATTTCCATGACCGTAATTTGCTCGTGGTTGTGAGGACGTACGCCCGAAGCAGGAAATCGCGCGACGACTTGGCGACAACACATGCGAACACAAGCTGTCACTCGCATGGCATCGAAGCGTGAATGACGATATCGCGTTTGCAACGATACTCGCAATCACTCGAACGTGCGCTGAAACTGTGCTGCTGGCGCCGCCGAAGATGTGTGCACGGAAAACATATTCCGTGCCCACGGGACGGTCAGCTGTACTGCTTTCCGCGTGGCGGCGCTGTGCCTGCGACGCACTGTTCACCCCGCTTAACATGTCATGCAACGCCCGCCCACGGCGGTCGCGCGCCCTTCGGCGCCCGCCCGGCGGCATCGATTCCCGTCGTTCGGCGCATGCGCCGTACCCGGCCGGCCCGCCGGCCGCCCCGCCTGGAGAAACCTGCATGACCCACCGCGACGATCCGACCGGCAGCACCGCGTGTCAGGTGACGCGCCATCGCGCCGGCGACGCGTGCGACACCGTCGATCGCGTCGTCGACGAAACCCCGGTTGCACTCGTGTTCAACGGCATCGCGCACACTGTCATGATGGCGACGCCGATCGACCTCGACGCGTTCGGCCTCGGCTTCGCGTTGAGCGAAGGCATCGTCGAGCGCGCGTCGGACGTCTTCGACGTCGAAAGCGAATGCCGGCCCGGCAGCGCCGAAGTGCGGCTCACCGTGTCGCAGCAGGCGTTCATGGCGCTGAAGGCGCACCGCCGCGCGCTGGCCGGCCGCACGGGCTGCGGCGTGTGCGGCATCGAAAGCATCGCGCAGCTCGACCTGCAGCCGCCGCGGATCGCGGCCGCCGGCACGGCCGCGGGCATCGGCGCCGACGCGATCGCGCGCGCCGCGCGTGCGTTGCCGGCCCGGCAGACGCTGATGCGCGAGACGGGCGGCATCCACGCGGCTGCGTGGTGCGACCGCGACGGCGCCGTACTCGACGTGTTCGAGGACGTCGGCCGCCACAACGCGCTCGACAAGCTGATCGGGCGGCTCGCGCGCCGCCGCGCCGACCTGCGCGCCGGTTTCGTGTTCCTGTCGAGCCGCGCGAGCTACGAATTGGTGCGCAAGGCCGCGCGAGTCGGCATCCCGATGCTCGCGACGATCTCGGCGCCGACGTCGCTCGCGATCGACGTCGCCCGCGAAGCCGGCGTGCGATTACTCGGTTTCTGCCGCAACGATGGCTTCGTCGAGTACGTGTCGCCCGCCGCCGTTCACCTCGACCCACCGGCGCACCCGGCCCACTCGTCATGAAACTGAAACACCTGTTCGATTTCGATGCCGCGCAGCAGCAATTCGCCGGCGCATTCGCGCCGCTCGAGGCCGCCGCGTCCGTGCCCGTCGCGCAAGCGGCCGGCCACGTGCTGGCCGCGCCGCTGACCGCGGTGCTCGACCAGCCGCCGGCCGACCAGAGCGCGATGGACGGCTACGCCGTGCGGTACGCCGACCTCGCACACGGCGAGCCGCTGCGCGTCGCGCAGCGCTGCTATGCCGGCGACATGCCGGCGCCGCTGGCGCCGCGCACGGCCGCACGCATCTTCACCGGCAGCCTGATTCCGCCCGGCGCCGACACCGTCGTGATGCAGGAGCATGCGCACGAACGGGACGGCGGCGTCACGTTCGACGCGCCCGAACGCAGCGGGTCGCACATCCGCCGCCGCGGCGAGGAAGTGCGCGCCGGCGATCGGCTCGTGCCGGCCGGCGTGCGGATGGGCGCGATGCACGTCGGCGTGGCCGCCGCGCAAGGGTTGGCACGGATCGACGTACGCGCGGCACTGCGCGTCGGCATCCTGACGACCGGCGATGAACTGGTCGCATGCGGCCAGTCGCGTGCGCCACAGCAGATCTACAACAGCAACGCACCAATGCTCGCTGCGCTGGTCGCGAGTACCGGCGCCGACGTCGCGATGTGCATGCATTCGGCCGATACGGCGGCCGCCGTCGATCAGGCACTGCGCGACCTGCACGCGCACTGCGACCTCGTGATCTGCGTCGGCGGCGCGTCGGTCGGCGACAAGGACCTGCTGCGCCCCGCGCTGGCCGCGCTCGGCGCGTCGTTCATCGTCGCCGGCGTGCGCATGAAGCCCGGCAAGCCGGTCGCGCTCGCGCGGCTCGATACGCGGCCAGTGGTGCTGCTGCCCGGCAATCCGGGCGCCGCGATGACGACGTTCGCGCTGTTCGTCGCGCCGCTGATCCGCCGCCTGCAGGGGCGCGACGCGTGCCTGCCGATCGTGCCGTCGCTGCCGATCGACACCGGGTTCGAGCCGGATGCGCAGCGCGAGCGCTTCGTGCGCGTGCGCCGTACGGTGGGTGCCGATGGCGCGCCCGTACTCGATACGTTGCGCCAGCAAGGCGCCGGCACGCTGCAGTCGCTCGTGCTGGCCAGCGGGCTCGCGCGGCTGCCGGCCGGGCGCGCCATCGCGCGCGGCGACACGGTTCCGTACTACGAATTCGCGCACTGGCTCGCATGAGCACGACGCCGACTACCCGCCCGGCGCAACGCATTCGCGCCATTCGCCGCGCCTGTCGCGCGTCCCGCGCGGCGAACTGTATTCCTGCAATTCGGGCACGATTGTGTCTCTGCCGGAAAAACCCGCCGGACTATGCTCACGATGAGGCTCGTCACGACCTGTGCGCCGACACGTCGGCACCCGCACGGCCGGGTGGCGATGCCCCTCCGCTTACTTCATGCAGGCCGACGACCCGATCGTGAATGCCATCGTTTCCGCCGCGCCGGCCGCCGCCGCTTCGTCCGGCGGCGCATCGCCCGGCGCTTTCTCCCCGCCGTCCGACACGCTCGGCCGTCCGTTGCGCGACCTGCGCCTGTCCGTCATCGACCAGTGCAATTTCCGCTGCGGCTACTGCATGCCGCGCGAAAGTTTCGGCGCGGACTACGCGTTCATGCCGTCGTCCGAACGATTGTCGTTCGCGCAACTGGAAAAGATTGCGCGCGCCTTCACGTCGCTCGGCGTCGAGAAGATCCGCATCACGGGCGGCGAGCCGCTGCTGCGCCGCCATCTCGAAGCGCTGATCGAACGGCTTGCCGCGCTGACGACCGTCGACGGCAAGCCCGTCGAAATCGCGCTGACGACCAACGGCTCGCTGCTCGCCGCGAAGGCACGCGCGTTGCGCGATGCGGGTCTGTCGCGCGTGACCGTGAGCCTCGATGCGCTCGACGACGCGGTGTTCCGCCGGATGAGCGACGCCGACGTGCCGGTGTCGCGCGTGCTGGCCGGCATCGAGGCCGCGCATGCGGCCGGGCTCGCGCCTGTGAAGGTCAACGCGGTGATCGAGCGCGGCGTCAACGACGACCAGATCCTGCCGCTCGTGCGGCACTTCCGGCACACGGGCGTGGCCGTGCGTTTCATCGAATACATGGATGTCGGCGGCGCAAGCTTCTGGTCCGGCGACAAAGTCGTGCCGGCCGCGCGGATGCGCGAGCTGATCGACGCACACTACCCGCTCATGCTGGTCGGCGAACCGGGGCACGACGCCACCGCGATCCGTTGCGCGCACATCGACGGCGCAGGCGAAGTCGGCTTCATCGCGAGCGTGTCGCATCCGTTTTGCGGTACCTGCTCGCGCGCCCGCGTGTCGGCCGACGGCCAGTTGTATACGTGCCTGTTCGCAATGCAAGGCACCGACCTGCGACCGTGGCTCGGCGATGCGGTGTCGGCCGGCGATCTCGCCGCCGCCGTGCGCACATGCTGGACGCAGCGCGACGACCGCTATTCCGAGCGCCGGGCCGCACGGCCGGCCCGCGCGCCGGGCAAGACCTATCCGACCGTGCGCATGTCGCTCGTCGGCGGCTGACGGGCCGCCGCGCGACACAGGATGCGCCGCCCACTGGAGAACCTGTCATGACGACCTTCACCGAATCCCGCGCCGGGCTGCCGGACGATCCGCTGCGTGCCGGCAGCGCGCCGCCCGTCGATGCAGACGCGCCGCATCCCGAATCGGCGCCCGCCATTGCCGCCGGATTCGAAGTGCGCGTGCAGCATGCGCCGATCGACGCGGGCGCGGAGCTTGCGCCGATCGTTCGCAATCCGAATGTCGGTGCGGTCGTGAATTTTCTTGGGGTCGTGCGCAAGGAAGGCGACGTCGACGACGTCGTCGCACTGGAAGTCGAGCACTACCCGACGATGACAGAACAGGCACTGTGGAGCATCGTCGAGGAAGCGACTGCGCGCTGGCGGCTCGAAGCGGTCAGGATCGTGCACCGCGTCGGCCGCATTCCGCTCGGCCAGCCCGTCGTGCTCGTCGTGGTGGCCGCCGCGCATCGCGCATCCGCGTTCGACGCGTGTGAATTCCTGATGGACTTCCTGAAGACCCATGCGCCGTTCTGGAAGAAGGAGATCCGGCACGACGGCGAATCCGGCTGGGTCGAGGCGAAGGCGCACGACGACCAGGCGATGCGGCGCTGGGGCTGATCGCGGTCGCTTCGCGTTTTCCGATTCCGCCGCTCCTGATAGAGACATCGCAATGAAACTGACGATCAAATATTTCGCAAGCATTCGCGAACGACTCGATCTCGACGAGGAAACCGTCGAGATCGATGCGCGCGAACTCACCGTCGACGCGCTGCGCGGCACGCTGGCCGCGCGCGACGCGCGCAGCGCCGACGCGCTGCGGATGGACCGCCCCGTGCGCGCGGCCGTGAACCTCGAAATGGTGACCGGGGAATTCGTCGTGCGGGAGGACAGCGAGGTCGCGTTCTTTCCGCCGGTGACGGGGGGATGAAGTCACGTCGCGCGACGCCGGCTTCGATGTCGATCCTTCATGCCGCGCCCTGATCGGCCAGCGCCTGCCATGCGACAGGCGCCGCCGGATTCTCGAGTGCGCTCACGTCGCCCGGCGGCAAACCCCGCAGCACGTTGCGCACCATGCGTCGCCACGCCCTCCGCTTCGCGATACGGAATGTCCTCGCAGGTCATCGCGCAGTCTCCAACACCGTCAGCGCCGCATCGAGCGCGTCGAGCCCCTCGTCCAGCTCCGTGCGCGAGATGACGAGCGGCGGCGTCACGATCACCACGTTGTAGCGCCCGTACGCGTGGACGCCACGCTTCAGCAACTCGCCATAGAACGCGCGCATCGGCGCCGCTCCCGCCGGGTGGTGCCACTCGACGAACGGCTCCCGGGTTTCGCGATCGCGCACCAGCTCGATGCCGAACTGGGCGCCCATTCCCCGCACGTCGCCGACCGACGGATGACGCTCCGCCAGCTCGCCGAGACCGTCGCGCAGCCAGCCCTCGATCTCGCGCGCCCGCTCGAACAAGCCCTCCTCCAGATAGACCTTCAGCGCCGCGAGGCCGCCGGCGACGGCCAGCACGTGGCCCGCATGCGTGTGGCCCACGTCGAAGAGCGCTGTATCGAAGTGGCGGGCCACGCGCTCGCGCACCAGGACACCACCGAGCGGCGTGTACGAAGCGCTGGCCCCCTTGGCGAACGAAATCAGGTCCGGCAATACGCCGACGCGCTCAGCGCAGAACGATGCCCCCGTGCGCCCGAAGCCCGTCATGATCTCGTCGAAGATCAGCAGGATGCCGTGCCGGTCGCACAGGTCGCGAACGCCTTCGAGATAGCCCGGCGGGTAGACGACAACACCGCTGGATCCGGTCATCGGCTCCATCAGGATCGCGGCCACGTTTTGCGCGCCTTCATGCGAAAGGATGCGCGCCAGATGATCGAGGGCGCGGCGGGTCTCCTCGGCCGGCTCCGACGTATGGAACGGGCTGCGGTACGGGTACGGCGCAAAGAATTTCACCATGCCCGGCAGCACCGGGAACGGATCGCGCCAGCGGTCCACGCCCGTCATCGCGCTCGCGCCGAGGGTGCCGCCGTGATACGACCGATAGGCGGTCAGCACCTTGGGCCGGCGTGTCACCAGCCGCGCGATCTTCACCGCGTCGTCGTTCGCTTCGGCGCCGCCGCTGGTGAAGTGCACGCGCAGCCCCTCCGGCCACGGCGAAACGCTGTTCAGAAGTTCCGCATATTCGGCGCGCACGTCGTTGAAGTAGCTGGGCGCGACCGAGCACATGCGCGCGGCCTGCGCCTGGATCGCCTGCACCACCTTCGGATGGCCATGACCCAACGACACCGCGACATAGCCGCTGGTGAGGTCCAGGTAACGCTTGCCGTTCGTATCGTAGAAGTAGCATCCGTGCGCATGCGTGATGACCGGCGGATTGAGCCCGCCCTGGACCGCCCAGGGCACGAGCACCTTTCGAAACGACGACGCGAGCGCGGGATTCGACTCGCCGTGAATGCTGAGATCCATGTTGACTCCGGAAATGGCATGGCCCACTATTTCTGAGCCTCGTGACAGAAGGCTTCCAGATTAAGCACGCATTTCCCGCGCAACAAATCAAACGTTTCCACACTGAGCCGCAATTTGATTGAGCCATGCCACGACAACTTCCGCCCCTGCTCTCCGTGCGTGCATTCGAGGCCGCTGCGCGCCATGGCGGCTTCGCCCGTGCGGGTGACGAGCTATGCGTCACTTCCGGTGCAGTGGGACATCAGGTGCGGCTGCTGGAGGAGTGGCTGGGCACGCCGCTGTTCATGCGTGGCGCCCGGTCCGTCCAGTTGACGGAGATCGGACGGCGGTACTTCGTCGAAATCGAGCGCTTGATGGACGAGCTCGAGCGCGCGTCGCTCGGCATCCGGCAAGCCGCGGATTCGCCGGAGGTCACGGTCACCGCGATGCCGTCGTTCGTCACGCGTTGGCTGATGCCGCGCCTGGGCGAGTTCCGGCGGCTGCATCCCGATATCGAGGTGCGCCTGCTGGCTTCGGTACCCGCCGTCGACTTCAGCCGCGAGCGCGTGGACGTGGCGATCCGCCTGGGTCTGGGCCCCTATCCGGGGCTCGTCGCGGATACGCTGATGTCGGAGACGTTCCTCGCGGTCGGCCAACCGTCGCTATGCAAGCCGTTGCGCACCGTGGACGACGTGCTGCGTGCAACCCTGCTGCACGACGAATACGAGGCCCGCATTCCGGAGCAGGTGGACTGGGTGCGCTGGTGCCGGATGCAGGACGTGCACGCGAGCACGGCGCGTTTGCGACAGGGGCCGAGCTTTTCGCATACCTATCTGACGCTCGATGCCGCGATCGCGGGCCAGGGCGTGGCCGTGGCGTCGGACGTCCTCGCCGCCGATGCGGTCAGGCAGGGGCTGTTGGCCATTGCGCCGGGCAACCCGGTGCGGGGGCCCTACAGCTACCACCTGCTGACGACACGTGCGGCCATCGCGCGGCCGCAAATCGACGCCTTCTGCAGTTGGCTGCGATCGGCCGCACGGTCGTTTTCGGCAGCCGGTTGGGGTTGAACGACATGAATCGCACGCGGCGTGTCCCGACGCCCGCGATCCACGTCGTCCGCCCGTTCACCGCATGCACGCCGCAGCCAGCTTCCCGACCGCAATCACCGCCTGCTCGATCTCCGGCGACCACGGGCTGCTGTAGTTCAGGCGGATGAAGTTCCGGTAGTTGTCGGTGATCGAGAACATGTAGCCCGGCCCGATCGTGATCCCCTGCTCCAG
>NZ_LOYC01000007.1:0-1651 GCF_001524725.1 Burkholderia sp. MSMB1072 | reverse complement strand
TTACATGTTCGGGTAATTCGGCCCGCCGCCGCCTTCGGGCGTGACCCACACGATGTTCTGCGTCGGGTCCTTGATGTCGCAGGTCTTGCAGTGCACGCAGTTCTGCGCGTTGATCACGAGGCGCTCGCTACCGTCGTCGTTCTTCACGAACTCGTACACCGCCGCCGGGCAGAACCGCGCCTCCGGCCCCGCGTACGTGCGCAGGTTCACGTTCACCGGCACGCTCGCGTCCTTCAGCGTCAGGTGCGCCGGCTGGTTCTCCTCGTGGTTCGTGTTCGAGATGAACACCGACGACAGCCGATCGAACGTCAGCTTGCCGTCCGGCTTCGGATACGCGATCGGCTCGCACTGCGACGCCGGCTTCAGCATCTCGTGGTCCGCATGCTGGTGGTGCAGCGTCCACGGCACGTTGCCGCCCATCACCTTCTGCTCGATACCCACCATCAGCGTGCCCAGGTACAGCCCCTTGGCCATCCACTGCTTGAAGTTGCGTGCGCGGTACAGCTCCGTGTACAGCCACGATTGCTTGAACGCGTCCGGGTACGCATTGAGTTCGTCGCTCTGACGGCCGGCCTGCACCGCGTCGAATGCGGCGTCGGCCGCCAGCATCCCGGTCTTGATCGCCGCGTGGCTGCCCTTGATCCGCGATGCGTTCAAAAAGCCCGCGTCGTCGCCGATCAGCGCGCCGCCCGGGAACACCGTCTTCGGCAACGACAGCAGGCCGCCGGCCGTGATCGCGCGCGCGCCGTACGACACGCGCTTGCCGCCTTCGAGGAACGCGCGGATCGACGGATGCGTCTTGTAGCGCTGGAATTCCTCGAACGGCGACAGGTACGGGTTCGTGTAGCCCAGGCCCACGACGAAGCCGACCACGACCTGGTTGTTGTCCATGTGATACAGGAACGAGCCGCCGTACGTATCCGACTTCAGCGGCCAGCCGGCCGTGTGGATCACGAGGCCCGGCTTGTGCTTGGCCGGATCGATTTCCCACAGTTCCTTGATGCCGATCCCGTACGCCTGCGGATCGGCGTTCGCGTCGAGCTTGAATTTCGTGATCAGCTGGCGGCCGAGATGGCCGCGGCAGCCTTCGGCGAACAGCGTGTACTTCGCGTGCAGTTCCATGCCGAGCTGGAAGTTCTCGGTCGGCTCGCCGTCCTTGCCCACGCCCATGTTGCCGGTCGCGACGCCCTTCACCGAGCCGTCGTCGTTGTAGAGAATTTCCGCAGCGGGGAAGCCCGGGAAGATCTCCACGCCGAGCGCCTCGGCCTGCTGGCCGAGCCAGCGGGTCACGTTGCCCAGCGAAATCACGTAGTTGCCGTGGTTCTTGAAGTTGTCCGGCAGCGCCCAGTTCGGCGTGGTCACTGCGCTTTTCTCGGACAGGAACAGGAAGCGGTCTTCCGTGACCTCGACATCGAGCGGTGCGCCGCGCTCCTTCCAGTCGGGGAACAGCTCGGTGATCGCGCGCGGGTCCATCACTGCGCCCGACAGGATGTGCGCGCCGATCTCGGAACCTTTCTCGAGCACGCACACGCCGATCTCGGCGCCTTTCTCGGCGGCCAGTTGCTTGAGCCTGATCGCCGCCGACAACCCGGCGGGGCCGCCGCCGACGATCACGACGTCGTATTCCATCGATTCGCGCGGGCCGTATTGC
>NZ_LOYC01000006.1:0-85388 GCF_001524725.1 Burkholderia sp. MSMB1072 | reverse complement strand
CTTAGTGTACTTCTTCGCATTATAAATTGTAAAGCCAAGCAATCTGACAAATTCTTGCGGAAATGCTTTTCGCTTATCAGAAGACAAAAGACTAAAAATAGTATCGAATTGCTTTTTCCAGATTGTAAGCGCCTTTCCGATATTTCTGATTCCATAGAGGGAAAACATGTCAGGCATGCACGGAATTAAGAAGCCGTCTGTTGTGGATATAATTACTTTGTTTAATGTGCCCAGACTGGGAGAGGTATCGATAATTACATACTGATACCCAAATTCAGCAGCGTACTCCTTGGCAATCTCCCGAACCCTAGTAACGATGCGGACTGCCTGCGGATCACCCTGATAGACATCGCTCCACATCTTGGAAATCTTATCCTCAAATAAGTGAACACTCAGTCGACCAGGAATAAGATCAAGATTCTTCGCCAATTTATATGGTGGCGGATTAAGTGAAATTTCTGCCGTACCATCCTCAGTCGGCTTCAGCAAAAAATGAATCGACCGAGTCTCGGCCGTCAGTGTTTTGAAATTTCGAGTCGTTGTTGATTTCCGCGCAGCGGCGAAATCATCGATATAGGCGTCCTCTTTTTCCCAGATCCCATGCAGTTCCTCTTCGTCCATTCCCAGAATTGTTAGGTTGCACTGGGGATCCAAGTCTATCAAAAGAGTTTTATGACCAAGTTCGGCAAGTGCATGTGCCAAATGAAAAGTAAGCGTGGTTTTTCCCACCCCACCTTTATTGTTGAAGATCGAAATTGCTTTCATTGAAACGGCGCCCCCGACGCCTCAGTTGGAGTAAGTTGTCGCTTATTGTAAGCGTTTTGTCTGTGCGGATGCGCAATGACATGGTTGCATCAGGAACCGCCTAGAGTCGAACTGGTCACGACACGACAATTACGCCCCCTCTGGAAATATGTTTCATTATAAACGCCGCCGCAACTCCACGGCAGTCATCCCTAAGCCCGCCACCCCAACCCGCAAACGAGCC
The DNA here is from genome assembly GCF_001524725.1 of Burkholderia sp. MSMB1072. NCBI lineage: Bacteria > Pseudomonadati > Pseudomonadota > Betaproteobacteria > Burkholderiales > Burkholderiaceae > Burkholderia > Burkholderia sp. MSMB1072. Next base: position 84,400 of record NZ_LOYC01000006.1, on the reverse strand, counting down.
CTTACCTCTCAACCTTAAAAGCCGAAACCAACCTGGTCAATTCCGCCGCCTGCTGCTTCAAACTCTCTGCGGCCGCCGCACTTTCCTCAACCAACGCCGCATTCTGCTGCGTCATCTGATCGAGCGACTGCACCGCATCCCCGATCTGATCGATCCCGGCACTCTGCTCCAGACTAGCCTCTGCAATCTCGCTCATCATCGCGCTAACGCCTTGAACCTGCGAGACAACATCACTCATCACCTTCCCCGCCTCACTAACGAGCCGCGACCCGGCACCCACCGTCCCCGCGCTATGCTCGATCAGCGACTTAATCTCCTTCGCCGCCTGCGCACTGCGCTGCGCCAGATTCCGCACCTCCGAAGCCACAACAGCAAACCCCCGCCCCTGCTCCCCCGCCCGCGCCGCCTCCACCGCAGCATTCAACGCCAGAATATTCGTCTGAAACGAGATACTGTCGATCATCACGATGATCTCGGAAATCCTCTGCGAAGCGTCACTGATCTGCTCCATCGTCGTCACGACCTCGCCCACCACCTGCCCGCCGCGCGCCGCCGTATCCGCCGCGCCGTTGATCATCTTCGCGGCCGTCGTCGCCGTCTCGGTGTTGTTACGCACCACGGCCGTGATCTCTTCCATCGACGAAGCCGTCCGCTCCAGGTTGCTCGACTGCCCTTCGGTGCGCTCGCTCAAATCCGCATTCCCCGAAGCAATCTGCGCCGACCCGGTCGCAATCGAAGCCGAAGCCGCCCGAACCCGATGAACGAGCGTCGACAGCGACGACACGAATCGGTTGAACGCCTCCGACAGCTGTCCGATCTCGTCCTCGCTCTCGACCGTCATCCGGCGCGTCAAATCGCCCTGACCGCTGGCGATCTCCGACAGCAGCGTAGCCGCACGCCTGATCGGCGCAGCAATCGCGCGGCCCACCAGCCAGATTACGAGCAGCGCAACCCCGAGGCCCACCACCGCTGCGACCAGCGCCGCACTGCGAATCGCACGCGTCACCGGCCCGAGCAGTTCGGCCTGGGGCACCTGGACGACCACATACGCATTCAACTCTGGAATGAACGACGTCGCGATGAAGCGCGCGCCGCCATCTCCCTCGTAACTGAGATACGCATACGGCTTCCCGACGAGCAGCGTCGACAACGCATCGCCCGGCAGCCCCGGTTCATCTTTGAGGAAATGCTTGCCATCGATCAGCGACGTATCGCGATGCATCATGATCGCGCCGTCGGGCCGCACGAGATACGCGAACCCGGTCTCGCCGATCCGGTAAGCCGAGATGCCCTTCGCGAGCGCATCGACGGACAGGCTCATGCACGCCGCGCCGATCGGCACGCCGTCGAGTTCCACGCGGCTGTTGATGAACATCATGTAGCCGCCGACGGTCACCTCGCGATCCATGTTCACGTCGTACGCCTTGCCGGACGACAGGAAACTGGTCAGCCACTGATCCTTGTCGGTCACCTTCCGCTGCAGGCCGGCTTCGTTGTAGTAGTTGCCGCTCTTCACCGACACCCACTGCACGGACGCGGCCTTCTGCTCGTCCTTCACGTTCTTCGCGAGCTGAATCCAGTTGCGCGTGCCGGCGTCGGGTTCGCCGTCGGCTTCCCATTGCAGCAGGAACGCATCGCGCGCCAGAATGCGCGACGCGGCGATGGGGCCGGCCATCTGGCGCTGCACGTCGGCGCGGATGCCGTTCACGGCAGTCGGCAACTCTTCGCGGACGACTCGATCGCGCACCGCGTTGCCGATCAGCCGAACGCTGAGCCCGCTCGATATCGCGACGAACACGAGCAGGCAACTCGTCATGCTGAGAATCAGCTTGTTCTGAATGGAAAGCTTGCGCCAGAAATGCATGGGGAACCCTCGATAACCGCTCGGTCTGAGCCAGATTGGGTTATCGGCAGGCGGGCGCAGAACCGCATCGCTGATTTCAGATAGCGATCATTCGAGATTCGTTATGTCGTTGACGGGCGAGCATATGCGGCCGCCTATATAGACGAAGGCAACGCAAATACGACGCGCTGATCAATACGCAACGAAGATCGTGACCCGCCGGTTTCGCGCCCTCGAAGCCGCATCATCCCCCGCAACAAGCGGCTGCGTATCCGCCCGCCCGATCGCCGCCAGCCGATGCGGCGCAACACCGCGCTCGGTCAGATAGCGCACCACACTCCCCGCGCGCGCCGACGAAAGCTCCCAGTTCGATTCATACTTCGCGTTCGCGATCGGCACGCTATCCGTGTGACCTTCGACGAGAATATCGCCCGTCGCATGCGCGCTCAGTGCCTGCGCGATCTGGTTCAGCACCGGCGACGAATCGGGCAGCAAGCGCGCATCGCCGACGTTGAACAGGATCTTCGCGTCGATACCGATCTCGACGCCGTGCGGCGCCTTCACCAGTGAAATGCGTCCATTCGATTTCAACGAATCGAGCAACGCGAGCCATGGCGGCGCATGAGCGGGCGCAGCAACATCGGTAGCATTAGAAGCACCACCGGCCTGCCGCGCGAGTGTCTGATACCGCGCATCGAGCGCGTTGTATTTCGCGAGCTGCAGCACATACAGCGCGAGAAACAGCACCATCAGCGTCGTGATGAGGTCCGCGTACGAGATCAGCCAGCGGCCGGACTGCGCGCCTTCGAGTTCGTCATCGTCGCGATCGGCAGCGGATGCGCCATCGGTTCTAGCAGTCATGCTGTCGTGAATCCGGGTTCGTCATACGGTACTGGTGCAGATACACGCAAGCACAAAGCGCACGAACATCACGCGAGCGAATCCGCCGCCCGCCCGCGCACATCGCCGGTCAACCGCGTCTCGATCGTATGCGGCGACTCCTTGCGCGAAATCGCGAGCAAGCCGTCGAGATAGAGCTTGCGGAATCGCATCTCGCTGTCGATCTGCGCGCGCAGCTTGCCGTACAGCGGCAGAAACACGAGGTTCGCAAACGCGAGCCCGTACAGCGTCGCGACGAACGCAACCGCGATGCCCGGCCCGAGCTGAGCCGGTTCGAGAATATGGCTCGTCACCTGCACGAGCCCGAGCACCGAGCCGAGAATGCCGAAGGTCGGCGCATAGCCGCCGGCCTGTTGCCACACGCGCACGGCCGCGAGGCGGCTGCGTTCGTACGCGTCGAGTTCGCGCTGCAACGCATCCTCGAGCACCGCGGTCGACACGCCGTTCGCCAGCAGTTCGAGCCCGCGTCGCGCGAACGGATGAATGCCGCTCACGTCCATCGATTCGAACGCGAGCAGCCCGTCGAGCTTTGCGCGGTCGCCCCATTCGAGCAGGTCGGACAGGTTCTTGCGATCGACCTCGCGTGCGCGCACGAACGCGAGCCGCAACTGCTTCACCGCGTCGAAGAAGCGCGCCCACGTGTTCTGGATCATCACCGCGCCGAGCGTGCCGCCGAGCACGATCACGAGCGCCTCGAACTGGAACAGCATCGAGAAGTGTCCGCCTTCCAGCGCGAACCCGAACACGATCGCCGCGCCACCCAGCACCACACCGACCAGAGTCAAGAGATCCATACGCGCCCCGTATCAAGCGTCCGACGATGAAGTCGACGCGACGGACGCCGCACCCGCCATCGGCGCCTTCGCCGCGCGTACGGCTTCCAACACGCGCTGCTCGATCTCGTCGATCTCGACCGGATCGAGCTTGAGTTCGCGGCGCATCACCCACGACACCTCGTTGCGTCGTGCCTCGGTCATCACGGAAAACAGCTTGTCGGCCACCGCGCGATCATCGAGGTTCGCGATCAACTTCGCGAGATCGTAGGTATCGAACGCGCTGATCACGTCGAACAGCGTGCGCTGGTCGATCCACACGAGATCTTCGAGCGCGCGCACGTCGCCGCCGCGGCGCGCGTTGCGGCGCGAGAAATACGCGACGCCCTTTTGTTCGACGTAGCTGAGCACCTTCGATTTGCGGAACGCGAACACTTCTTCCGCGATCTCGCCGTTCGACAGCTTGTTGAGCAGCAGCGTTTTGTCGACGCCGATCAGCGATTCGAGATCGGCCAGTTCGATGAGTTCGAGTTCGCTGTTGATCGACAGGTCGAGATCGTGATCGGCGACCTGCTGCGCGCGGTCGATCACGCGTGCAGCGTCGAACGTGACGACCTGGCGCGCATCCGACGACGCCGCATAGTCGGTCGTGCCGCCACCATCGGCTTGCGCGGCTTCGATCGTGACGAGGTTGAGCTTCTCCATGCGCCGCAGCATCGCAAGCACGTGCGGCCGCGAATGGCCGGCGATCGCGCGGCATTTGCGGATCACGTCGGCGAGCGGCACGGACGTCTCGGCCGCATGCGCCTGCATCGGCCGGCGCGCCCACGTGTCGCCCGGTTCGCGCGCGTCGGCGCCGGCCATCAGCGACAGCACGTGTGCATACGACAGCACGCCCGGCATGAAATCCGCATGGGTGTAGGTCGCAAGCTGGTCGTCCTTGCGCTTCACGCGGCGAATCATCGTTCGCACGATATGGCGCAGCAGCGCGGACACGCGCTCGATCTCTTCATCGAGCATGCCGGCCGGCACGACCGTGAGCTGGCAGAACGAAAGCGCCTTCGCGGTATGCGCGCGCGGTTCGGCGGCGAGCAGCGCCGATTCGCCGAAGAACTCGCCGCGGCCGAGCGTCGCGACGATCACGCGCTTGTCGTCGCAGCGCGTGGACAGCTCGACCTTGCCGTCGGTAATCAGGAAGATGACGGGCTCGCCCGCGAAGCCCTCCGAGTAAATGATTTCTCCGGGCGCCGCGGTACGCGTCCACGATTGCTGACGATTCAAGTCGATTCCCCTGCTGCGCTGGTTGTTGCGGACTGCGCGTCGCAAGTCTGAAGCATGCGATCGCGAGTCGTCCCCGTGACTCGTTTACGTCATCGGGCGCAACATCCTTTAGGGAATTCGTCCTCGTTCCGAACCGAAATCAAGGGAAAACGTTTGCGGATCGCGCGGGCGCATCGATCATTCGTTTCGCCCACTGCACGTGTAGCGAAATTGAAAGCCTGCCGCCGCCCGCGTCGGGTCAGAACTCCATGTCGAGTTCGTCGATGTCTTCGTGCTCGGCCTTCGCCGCGTCGATCCACTCGGCGACGAACGGATGCGCGAGCACGCGCATGCAGTATTCGGCGACATCCGGTTCGAGCTTCACGTCGTAGGTCAGGAAGCGCGTGACGACCGGCGCATACATCGCGTCGGCGATGCCGATTTGCGCACCGAACAGCCAGGGGCCGCCGTACTCGGCCAGGCACTCGCGCCAGATCGTCACGATCCGCTCGATGTCGTGCTGCGCACGCGACCAGATCCGGAAGCCGGGGAAATGCCCGCGCAGGTTCATCGGCAGCGCGGATCGCAACGCGCTGAAGCCGGAATGCATTTCGCCGCAGATCGACCGGCAATGCGCGCGTGCATGCCGGTCGTCGGGCAGCAGCCGCGCCTGCGGCCGGATCTCGTTCAGGTATTCGGCGATCGCGAGCGTGTCCCACACCGCATTGCCGTCGTGCGTCAGGCACGGCACGAGGATCGACGGCGACAGCAGCAGCAGCTCCGCGCGCGACGTGGCGTCGATCGGGACGCTGATCGTCTCGAACGCGAGCCCGCTCAGCTTCGCGAGCAGCCAGCCGCGCATCGACCACGACGAGTAATTGCGGCTGCTGATGGTCAGCGTCGTCCGTGCGTTGGATTCCATGTCGCTCCCCTGCTGAATGTCGTTCGTGCCCCTGCACCGTAAACGGACGCACCGCATGACCGGCCGCACCACGTCTGTGCGGTCCGTTCGCCGAACCGGCGCAACGTCGCACGGCATCGCGACACGTGTCGCACGCCCGGCCGGCAAGGCAGCGCGTCACCTTCCCCTCCGCCATCACGTCCCGCGCGTGCCGCCGCGCTCCCGAACCGCTGCAACGCGCGTGCCAGCGTCACGCTGGCATACGGCTTGCCTCGTTCCCTGTAATGCAGCGTCACGAGCGACGGTCATGAACCTGCTTGCCTATCCGTTTTATCAATGGTCTGCGGAATGCCTGCGCCCGGCGCGTGCATGGGCAGCCGCCACGCGCGCGACGATGTCGCTGTGGCCGCCGGCGACGTCGACACCGACGGGCCGCATGGTCGACGCGCTGTGCGAGCTGCTCGAATGCTGCGCGTTCTCGCACCGGCGTCCGCCGTTCGGGATCGCGTCGGTCGTCGTCGACGGCGAAACGGTGCCGATCGTCGAGGAAGCGGCGACAACGACGCCGTTCGCGACGCTGCTGCATTTCCGCAAGGCTCGGCCGGTCGCGCGCCAGCCGCGCGTGCTGATCGTCGCGCCGATGTCCGGGCACTTCGCGACGCTGCTGCGCGGCACGGTGCGCACGATGCTGGCCGACCACGACGTGTACATCACCGACTGGCACAACCCGCGCGACATCCCGCTGGCGGCCGGGCGCTTCGGTTTCGACGAGTACGTCATGCACGTCGTCGACTTCATCCGCCACATCGGCCCGGACGCGCACGTGCTGGCGATCTGCCAGCCGACCGTCGCGTCGCTGGCGGCCGTCGCGCTGATGGCGGCCGGCGGCGATCCCGCGCAACCGGCGAGCCTGACGCTGATGGCCGGCCCGATCGACTGCCGCGTGAATCCGACGAAGGTCAACGCGCTCGCGACGAGCCGGCCGATCGAATGGTTCGCGCGCAACCTGATCAGCGTGGTGCCGGCGGGTTTCGTCGGCGCGCAGCGGTGCGTGTATCCGGGCTTCGTGCAGGTCGGCGCGTTCATGTCGATGAACCCGGACCGGCATGCGGCGTCGTTCGCCGATCTGTACTACGAGCGCGCGAAAGGCGACCCCGCGAAAGCCGATACGTTGCGGCACTTCTACGACGAATACTTCGCGACGGCCGATCTCACCGCGGAGTTCTATCTGGAAACGGTCGAGAAGGTATTCCAGCAGTACGCGCTCGCACGCGGCGAGCTGTCGGTGGGCGACACGCTCGTCGAACCGGCGGCGATTCATCGCACCGCGCTGTTGACGATCGAAGGCGAAAAGGACGATATCTGCGCCGTGGGCCAGACGGTGGCGGCACAGGAACTGTGTTCGGGGTTGCCGTCGTACCTGAAGACGCACCATGTACAGACGGGCGTGGGGCACTACGGCGTGTTCAACGGCAGCCGGTGGGAAACGCAGATCTATCCGATCGTGCGGGCGACGATCCACGACAACGAGCCGTACGATCGCACCGCGGATGCGCAAGGCGACACGAGCGGTGCGCACTATGTCACGCTGCGCGCGCTGCTCGATGCACGGGCATCCGCGGTCGACTCGGCGGCCGAAACGCAATCGGATCACGCGCACTGAACGCGGTGGCGCCACAGTGAATCGCCCCGCCGGAGCGGCGGGGCGATGTTTGCTGCAGCATTCGGACGGCGCACGAGCGAAACCGTTCGCGCGCCGGGCTCGCTCGTTACGAGCAAGCCTTGCCGTGCGACGCGTGGTAGCCCTTCGCCTTCGCGTCGGCTTCCGACATGTAGCTGCCGTGCTTCGTCTTGCCGTAGTACTTGTCGGTCGAGCAGTGATAGACCTTCGTGCTGTCGTTCACCCACACCTTGCCGGCGCCGCCGCCCGGCGCCGCAGCCGTCGTGGCCGCGCTCTTCGCCGGTGCTGCGCCCGATGCCGGCGCAGCGGAAGCCGCCGTTGCCGGCGCCGCGGCCGGTGCGCTCGCCGCGGCAGCGGCCGATGCGCCGTACCACGCCTTCACGCCCTTGTGACCCGCGCATGCGCCCTTCTTCGATGCGCCCGAGTAGAACGAGCCGTCCTTGCACAGACCGGTCGTACCGGCCGGCGCGCTGGCCGGAACCTGCGCGAACGCACCGATCGACACACCCATGCCGGCGACCAGCGCGGCGATCAACATCGTTTTTTTCATGGTCCTCTCCTGATTTGCCTGAATGACGAAAGCGTCCGGGGCATTCCCGGGAACAGCGACGGTTACCGCACCCAGCGGCACACGCGATGGTGGTGATGATCGAAATGGCACACGCGATGCGAATGCGCTTCGGCCAGGGCCGGCGCGAGCACGGCGCAAGCCAGTGCGGTGGCGGTCAGGATCTTCGCGATGCGGTTCATGGTGACACTCTCCCGGATAGGTCAGCCGGTAGTCCGGCCGTACCTCCTTAACGCCGGGCGTCGACACGCCGTGCACCGCACCTGCGTGCAATTGACGATCTTTGACATCGCATCGCCTGTCGACGCTCGAAGCTGACGAACGTCTTTCTTTTCTTTCTGGTTCTTCAGCTTCTCGATCGTTTGGAATTCGAAGGAATGTGTCGAAGCGGAAAGCAGTTTCCGAAGGTCAGCGGGACAGTAAAAACCGCCTGAATGCAGGCGGTCCGTCGAAAACGCACACCCAACCGGAAAGCTACGCACCGACCTCGCCCCACGGCGTCGGCTCCGGCACCGCGCACGGGCCGTCGACGTCGATCGATTTGAAGTCGGCAGGCCCGACGATCTCCAGGTACTCCATGTCCGGCGAGTAATCGAACAGGTAGTGGACGATCCCCGGCGCCTGGTGCACGCAGTCGCCGGCCGCCACCAGCGTTTCCTGTTCGCCGTACATGAAGCGCGCCCAGCCCTTCAGCATGATCACGATATGGAATTCGGCCTCGTGACGGTGCCATCCGGTGCCCGCCGTCGGTGCATGATTGGCCCTGACGAGTTGCGCGACGACCTTGCCGTTCGTCGCGGCGGCGATGCCGAGATCGCGGTACAGGAAGAAGTCGCGCAAGCCCTCGCCTCGATAGGCGGTGTCCTGCGGCTTCACGTGGGAAAAAGCGGTGGTGGTCGGCGTGCTCATCGCGGTGCTCCTTCATCGAAAGGATGACGCGAGACAAGCATTTAGCGTTCCAGTTTGCGGCGGCACGAAACCGGGCGCGTCACCGCTTGCGCCGCTTGCCGGTCAGCAGCGTCTGCGCGATCACCGCGAGCAGCAGGAACGCACCGCTCGCGAGGTTCTGATAGTACGGGCTCAACGTGCCGACCTGGTTGATCACGTTCTCGATCACGCCGAGCAGCAGCACGCCCGCGAGCGGACCGAACAGCGTGCCGACGCCACCCGTCAGCAGCACGCCGCCGATCACCGCGGCCGCGATCGATTGCAGCTCGTAGCTGTTGCCGGCGCCCGGCAACCCCGAATCGAGCCGCGACGCGAGCAGCGCACCGGCCAGCCCCGCCAGCGCGCCGCTCAACCCGTACGTGACGACCTTGAGCCCTTCGACGTTCACGCCGAGCATGCGCGCCGCCTCCTCGTTGCCGCCGATCGCGAACACGCCCGCGCCGTAGCGCGTGTGATTCAGCACGAACGCGGCGACGAGATACGCGACGAGCACGATCCACACGAGATTGCCGATGCCGAACAGCGAGCCGTTCGCGATCGTCGCGAAGAAGCCGGGGTTCGCGATCAGCATGTCCTGGCTCGCGAGCACGAGCGACAGCCCTTTCAACCCGAGCAGCGCGGCGAGCGTGACGATGAACGGCGCCATCCGCGCGCGTGCGATCAGCCAGCCGTTCACGAGCCCGACGATCAGGCCGACGCCAACGGGTGCGGCCAGCGCGGCGCCCCAGCCATACGGCGCCGCATACGCGGCGATCACGGTGCCGAGCCCGACGAGCGAGCCGACCGACAGGTCGAACCCGCCGAGGATGATCACGAAGCTCTGCCCGATCGTGATCAGCGCGACGAACGCGGCGGCCGCGACGATGTCGAGCAGGTTCGGCGCGCTCAGGAAGTGCGGAAACACGCGGCCGGCGATCAGGCACACGAGCACGAGGATCGCGATCGCGCCGCGCGCCTGCACGAGCCGGACGAACTGCGCGCGGCGCGCACGGCCGGCATCGTGCGCGGTGGACGGGGAGATCGGCGCGGTCGACATGTCAGGCTCCCGAGCGTTGCAGGTACAACGCGCCGAGGATGAACGCGGCCTTCAGAATCTGCGCATACGTGTAGCTGATGTTGTTCATGATGAAGCTGGCATCGAGCAGTTGCAGCAGCAGCACGCCGAACACGGTGCCGACGATCGACACGCGCCCGCCGGACAGCGGCGTGCCGCCGATCACCGATGCGGCGATCGCATCGAGTTCGAAGTTCACGCCGACATAGTTCGGATCGCCCGCGCCGAGCCGCGCGGTGGCAAAGAGGCCGGCCAGCCCGGCCAATGCACCGCTTGCCGCATAGACGGCCAGCAGCGTGCGCCGCACGGGCACGCCGGCGAGATGCGCGGCATCGCGGCTCGCGCCGACGAGTATCGTGTAGCGCCCGAAGGTCGTGTTGCGCACGACGAAGAACACGATCGCCGCGCACGCGAGCGCGATCAGCATCACGACCGGCAGCCCGAACAACGTACCGATGCCGACGAAATCGAACGCATCGGACGGCGGCAGGCTCACGCGCGAGCCGCCGAGCAACGCCTGCGCCAGCCCGCGCGCGGCGACCAGCAATGCCAGCCCGGAAATCAGCGGATCGATGCCGAGCCGCGCGACGAGCCCGCCGTTGAACAGGCCGGCCGCGAGGCCGATCGCAATCGCCGCCGCGAACGCCGCGCCGGTGCCGTACGGCAAACATAGGGCGATGATCGCGCTGGAGAGCGCCATCACCGAGCCGACCGACAGGTCGATCCCGCGCGTGGCGATCGCGAGGTTCTGCCCGAGTGCGATCAGCACGATCGGCGCGGCCTGGAACAGCAGACTGCGCGCGGCGAGCGGATTCGAGAACCCGGGCGTGACGATCAGGTTGAAGGCGGCGAGCGCGACGAACGCGAGATACACGCTGTGCTCGCGTGCCTGCGCGAACAGCGAGCGGCGCGACGTGCGGCGGGCCTGGTCCGGTTCGCTCATCAGGTTGGCAAGATTCACGCTTTCCTCATCCTCGGGTCGATGTGCGGTGCGTTACGTCTGGTTCGCGAGCAACGCGGTCACGTCGTCGGGGCGCGCGCCGCGCGTCGGCAGTTCGCCGCTCGTCGCCCCTTCGTGCAGGATCACGAGCCGGTCGGCCAGCTCGAGCAGCTCTTCCATCTCCGACGATGTCGCGACGACCGCGAGCCCGTCGTCGGCGAGCCGTTTGACGAGATCGTGCACTTCCGCCTTCGCGCCGACGTCGATGCCGCGCGTCGGATCGTCGAGCAGCAGCACCGACGGCTCGGTCGACAGGCAGCGCGCGATCAGCGCCTTCTGCTGGTTGCCGCCGGACAGCGTCGAGATCGGCGCGCCCGCATGCGACGTCTTGATGCCCAGCTCGCGGATGTAGCGCTCGACGAGCGCCTCCTGCTTGCGCACGGAAATGAAGCCGAAGCGGGCGATGCGCGGCAGCACGCACACGACGATGTTCTCGCGCACCGACAGCTTCGAGAAAATCCCTTCCGAGCGGCGATCCTCGGACAGGAACGCGAGCCCCGCGCGAATCGCCCGCGCCGGGTCGGCACCGTCGAGCGCACGGCCGCCGACGCGCACCGCGCCGCCGTCCGGCTGCTGCGCGCCGAACACGGCCTTGAACGTCTCGGTGCGGCCCGCGCCGAGCAAACCCGCGAGCCCGACGATCTCCTTCGGCGCGACGCGGAACGACACATCGCGCAGGCGCGTGCCCCAGCGCAGCCCGTCGACGGCGAGCGCCGGCTCGCGCGTCGTATCGGCGGCAGCCGCCTCCGCCTGTTCGCGCGGGCCGTGCGCGCCGACTTCGCGGCCGAGCATCGCCGAAATCAGCGCCATGCGCGGCAGCCGGTCGGGCGTATCGCTGCGCACCACCGCGCCGTCGCGCAGCACGGTGAGCCGGTCGCACATCCGGTAGCACTCGGACAGACGATGGCTGACCAGCACGATCGCGATGCCGGTTGCACGCAACTGCTCGACGACGCCGAACAGCACCTCGACTTCCGCGCCGCTCAACGCGGAGGTCGGCTCGTCGAGAATCAGCACGCGCGCGCCGAGCGACACGCCGCGCGCGATCGACACCATCTGCTGCTGGCCGAGCCCGAGCGAGCCGACCTTGTCGGCCGGGTCGACGTCGAGCCCGTAACGCTCGACGATCTCGCGGGTGCGCACGCGCATCTCGCGGCGGTCGATCCACGGGCCGAAGCGGCGCGGCTCGTGGCCGAGGAAGATGTTCTCGGCCACGCTGCGCTCGGGAATCAGGTTGATTTCCTGATAGACCGCGCAGATGCCCGCGCGCTGCGCGGCACGCGGGCTGTCGAACGACACGGGCACGCCATCGACACGGATCTCGCCCGCATCGGGCTGGTGAAAGCCGGTGAGGATCTTGATCAGCGTCGACTTGCCGGCGCCGTTCTCGCCCATCAGCCCGTGCACCTCGCCCGCGCGCAGCGACAGCGACACGCCGGTCAGCGCGCGCACGACGCCGAACGTCTTGCCGACGCCGCGCGTCTCGAGCACGACGGGTTTGCCGTCGGCGCCGGTGCCGGCGTCGGGTCCGGCGGGAAGCGTTGCGTCCATCGCGCGCCTCGCATTCGCGGTTGAGCGGTTGAGCCGTTGCCGATCGTTTGCCGGCCGATCAGTAGACGAGGTTCGCTTCGAGCGAATGCTTCGCGTTCGCCTTGTCGTACAGCGCGTCCTCCATGATCTGCTTCTGCGCGACCGGCTTGCCGGCGAACCATGCTTCGAGCGACTTGAATGCGAGCGGCCCGAAGCGCGGATTCGTCTCGACGCTCGCGGCGGCCGAGCCGTTCGCGATCGCGGTGACGAAATCCTTGGTGCCGTCGATCGACACGACCGTCACGCCGCGCTGCTTGCCGGCCTGCCGCAACGCGGTCATCGCGCCGAGCGCCATCGTGTCGGCCTGCGCGTAGACGGCGTTCACGTCCGGATGCGCGAGGAGCACCTGCTCCATCACCTTCTGCGCTTCGGTGGCCGACCAGTTCGCGGTCTGCGACGCGACGATCTTCATGTTCGGGAATTTCTTCAGGCCGTCGGCGAAGCCGTCGGTGCGCTGGCTCTCGACGGTATTGCCGTAGCCGCCCTGGATCTCGGCGATCGTGGCCTTGCCGCCCGTCGCATCGGCGAGCGCCTGCGCGGCGCGCTGCCCTTGCCGGAAGAAGTCGGAACCGAGGAACGTGATGAAATCCTGGCACGGCGTGCCGGCCGTCTGGCGGTCGATCGTCACGACCGGGATGCCCTTCGCGCGCGCCTGCGCGAGCGCGGGCTGCAGGCCGGTCGAATCGTTCGGCGCGACGATCAGCGCCTGCGCGCCCTGGTTGATCATGCTTTCGATATCGGCGACCTGCTTCGCCTGGTTCGCGTTCGCATTCGTATACAGCAGCCGCTTGACGCCCGCCGCCTTCGCAGCGGCGCGCACCGACGCGGTTTCGGTCGCGCGGAACGGATTCTGTTCGTTCTCCGATTGCGAGAAGCCGACCACGAGATCGGTCAGCTTCACGCTGCCCGGCTTCGGATTCGTGCAGGTCTGCGCGGAGCTGGCGCCGACCTTCTGCGCATTGTCCTGCGCATGCGCGATCGCGACGCATCCGAGCGTCACCCCCATCGTCACCACGATACGTTGCAGCTTTGCACGGCTCGGCATCATCGTCTCCAAGTGTTGTGATGTCGTGATCGGCCCGCGCCCCGTGGCACACCTGCGGCAGCGGCATCACGAATTAATATTATTACTCGATATTATCGCCTGCCCGAGTCGGGATAATCCCGTACCGCCGAACCCGTCAGGCGGGGCCCGGGGTCCACCGCAACGTCGCCTGCAGCGACTCGCCCGGCGCCAGCACGCAGCCGCCGACGAGCGACGCGGATTCCGCCGCATTGAAGCTGTCCGTCGTGTTCGTGACGGGCTCGACGCACAGCGCGTCGGCGCCCGACGGGGCGTACACGACGAGCTGATCGAACGGCCGCTCGGCCTGCAGCACGATCTGCCGGCCGCGCTCCGGCCAGATCACCGCGGCCTCGCGGCGCCAGCCGACGAAATTGTTGTCGAGCTCGAATGCATCGACCGGCATCCCGTTGCACAGCGCGGCGACGGCCGGATGATCGCCGACGTGGGTGGGCAGCACGTCGGCGTCGGCGTGCCACATCGCGTCGACGTGTGCCTTCACGACGGTGTGCGGCGTGCGCAGGTAATACGGGTGATGGCCCATGCCGAACGGCATCGGCTGCGCGCCGAGGTTGCGCGCGGACAGTGTGATCGACAGCACGGGGCCGTCCAGCCGGATCGACTGGCGCGCCTCGTAATGGAACGGCCAGTCGCCTGCGCGGCCCGCGTCGGGGCGGTGTTCGAAGCGCAGGTCGACCTGCGTGTCGTCACGCCGCTCGACCTGCCACGGACGCAGCCAGCCGTGCCCGTGCAGCGCATGGCGATACGCGTCGTCCGGGCCGGACAGGTCGATCGTGCGGCCGCCGAATTCGAACTTCGCGTCGCGGATGCGGTTGCAGTAAGGAAACAGCGGAAAGCTCGCGAAGCGCAGCGGATCGCCGCTCGCGAGCGCCGCGCCGGTGGTCGGGCGGAACCAGTGCTGCGGGCCGTCCGGCGCTTCGTCGTAGTACGCGGCGATCGATCCGCCGGCCTGCGGCGCGACGCGTACGCGGGTCGACCCGCTGGCGAGTTCGATCAGGTCGGTGTGGCGGGGCATTCCCATCGGCATCGATCATCCCGGGATGAAGCTGACGACCCCGCCGGCCGGCGTGCAGCATTCGGCCGCGGGCATGTGCGGCCAAGGATGGCACGGCGCCGCCCGCGTGGTCAATAATATTTGTTGATATTATTATCCGGATATCCACGCATCCGGCGCAGCCCGCGTAAAGCTTGATTGCCGGCCCGAATGGCCGATGTTACCGTCGTGTCGAATTGATCCGACCCGCTGTTCCTCAACGATTTCATTTGCCCATCCTGCCGAGGCCGGACCGCGCTCCTACCGTGAAACGCTCTACTCAACGTCGCCCCACGATGACCGACATCGCCAAGCTTGCCGGCGTGTCGCAATCCACCGTCTCCCTCGTGCTGAACAACGCGGCGGGCACGAAATTCTCGGACGCCACGCGCGAAAAAGTGCTGAAGATCGCGCACGAACTCGGCTACCGCTTCCTGCCACGCGAAGTGACGATGACGCACAGCGGCGAGCGCGACCTGATCGTCTATCTCGCCGACGAAATCTCGACGAGCCCGCACCCGGTCGTCAACATCGACGGCGCGCGCGACGCGGCCTACGCGAACGGCAAGCTGCTCGCCGTGTACTCGACCCACGGCAACGTCGACATCGAGCGCCAGGTGCTCGAGTCGGTGCTCGCGATGCCGAACCTGCTCGGCGTCGTCTACGCGACCGTCTACACGCGCAAGGTCGCGCTGCCGGCCGAACTGCTGCGCGTGCCTGCCGTGCTGCTCAACTGTTACACGACCGACAGCGGGCTGTCGTCGATCGTGCCGGCCGAAGTCGCGGGCGGCCATGCGGCGACCGAATACCTGCTGCGCGCGGGCCACCGGCGCATCGGCTACATCAACGGCGAACCGTGGCAGGACGCCGCGAAGGATCGCCTGAAAGGCTATCGCACCGCGCTCGCCACGGCCGACATCCCGTTCGCGCCGGAACTCGTGCGCGACGGCGACTGGGGCTCCGACACCGGCTTCGAGCAAACGCTGTCGTTGCTGCGCGAGCCGCACCCGCCCACCGCGATCTTCTGCGCGAACGACCTGATGGCGATCGGCGCGATCGAGGCCGTCAAGCATCTCGGGATGCGCGTGCCCGACGACATTTCGGTGCTCGGCTACGACGACCAGGAAATCGCACGGCACACGCACCCGCCGCTGTCGACGATCGTCTTGCCGAACTACGAACTGGGCCGCTGGGCGGTCGAGATCCTGCTGCAGGAAGAACAGAACCGTGCGGTCGGGATGCCCGTGCGCCGCCGCGCGATCAAGCTCGACGGGCCGCTGGTCGAGCGCGGGTCGGTGCGGACCGTCGAGACGGCCGCGCAATCGGCGAGCGCGTAAGCGCGTCCCAGCCTCCTTCCTTCCGGACACCACACGACGCGGTGCGGCGCATTCGCCGCCCGCGCGTGTTCGCGCGGCCGTCGCCCCCCTTCTGCTTGCCCTCGTTGCCGTACATTCGAGGGTAAACACCATCACTAAATTATTAGTAATATTTTCCAGGCATTCCTATACTTGCACCGGCATCGGGCAGAACCCCGAGCCACGACACAGCAACACGACGAGACGGTGACCGGAAGCGACTGCGCGCGAACCCGCCGCGCTGCCCGCTCCGTGCCGTCCGCACATCACACGCACACCGTGCCGCGACGCTCGCCGTCCGGGCACCGCTTCATCCGCATCGAGTCACCAGTCGTCCGCTTCTCCCCATTGATACGGAGTCCAGAATGACTATCACGTCTCGTCTCAAGCCCGCCGCGCTCGCGGTCGTCGTATTGCTCGCCTCGTGCGGCGGCGATGATTCGTCCGCCCCGTCGGCATCGGCGCTCGCCGCGCGTGCGTCCGTCGATGCCGCAGCCAGCGACAGTGCCGCCACGGCCAACGCCGCCGCATCCGGCGATTTCATGAACATGGGGCACGGCGGCCCGTCGCATTT
Organism: Burkholderia sp. MSMB1072; assembly: GCF_001524725.1. NCBI lineage: Bacteria > Pseudomonadati > Pseudomonadota > Betaproteobacteria > Burkholderiales > Burkholderiaceae > Burkholderia > Burkholderia sp. MSMB1072. The sequence continues at coordinate 67,836 of NZ_LOYC01000006.1, read as the reverse complement.
CCCGAACCAGCTCGTCACGCTCGGCCTGCCGGGGCCCACGCCCGCGCTGCGCGTGTCGTCGCGCGGCGTGCCGCCGTATGCGCCGCCGGCGCCGCCCGTCGCGACCGACACGCAAACGCTGACGCTCGCCGATTTCGATACGTACGGGCCGGCCTGGACGAGCGGCGGCACGAACACGATCCGGATCGACGGCACGAGCACGGACGGCGCGAAGCTCGTCACCAACGCGCAGCATCCGGCGTACGGCCACGCGTCGTACGAAGCGGACGTGACGATCGGCGCGCCGGCGCCGGGCGCGAATACCGCCAATGCGGGCTTCATCGTGCACGTGACGAACCCGTCGGTCGGCACCGATGCACTGACGGGCTACTACATCGGGCTCGACGCGGTGCGCCACGTGGTGCAGGTCGGCCGCGAGCAGAACAACTGGACCGATTTCATCGACTACCCGGCGCCCGCGGTCGTGCCGGGCAGCACGCACCACCTGAAGGTCGTCACGCGCAACAACGCGATCGACGTGTTCGTCGACGGTACGCAGGTGATCAGCATCAACGACGCGACGAGCGGCCTGACGACCGCGCTGCGCGCGGGCGCGTTCGGGCTGCGCCGCTTCGGCGCGAGCGTCGCGTTCAGCAACGTGACCGTGAGCCGCTATCCGGACGTCGCGCCGAAAACGTACGATTTCTCGCGCGTGGTGGGCGCCGTGTACAACCCGTGGAATGCCGTCAACGCGATCGATTTCTGGCAGAACTACGATCCGGCGATCGTCGATCGCGAGCTCGACTATGCGCAGACCTACGGGATGAACACGATCACCGTGTACCTGCACTACCTGAACTGGGTCAACGATCGCGACGCGTTCCTCGCGAAATTCGACAGCCTGCTCGAGATCGCCGCGCGCCACGGGCTGAAGGTCGCGCCGATCTTCTACGACGATTGCTGGCACGTCGATCCCGCGTACGGCCCGCAGCCCGCGCCGATCTTCGGCGTGCACAACAGCCGCTGGGTGCAGTCGCCCGGGCAGTCGGTCGAGCAGCAGTATCTGCAGCCGATCGCGGCGGGCGCGTCGACCACGTACAAGCAGGACCTGCAGCACTACATCGCCGATTTCGTGTCCGCGCATCGCAACGACCCGCGCATCCTGTACTGGGAACCGATGAACGAGCCCGGCTGCAGCGGCAACGGCGCGCTGCAGCCGACGCGCGCGTGGATGATGAACGACGCGCGCATCGCGATCCTGAACGCGGGCGCGACGCAGCCGATCAATTCGCCGAACGTGCAGGAGCCGGAAGGCGATTACTTCTCCGACTTCCATGCGTTCCACCCGTACGCGATCAATGCGACGACGCCCGACTACTCGCTGCCGCCGAGCCTGCTCGACAGCCTGAACTCGGAAACGCTGCAGCGCGGCTGGCCGGGCGGCCAGGCGGGCCAGACGATGGCCGGCATCGCGTCCACCTACGGCGGCAAGACGGGCTTCCTGGTATGGGAGCTGATGATCGGTCGCACGAACACCCGTTTCCACTGGGGGCAGACTGCCTCCGCGCCCGCCACCGTCGAGCCGGCGACGCCGTTCCAGGGCACGCTCTACCCCGACGGCCACCCGTGGAGCACGGCCGAGGTGCAGGCGCTCGCCAGCGCGTTCAGCTCGCGGCTGCGCGTGCTGAACGCGACGTACTACAACGACACGACCTTCACCACGCCGGTGTTCTCGTCGATCACGCCGCTGGTCGATTTCGACCTGAACACCGAACGCGGCACCGACTCGCCTGACGCGTCGAAGGGGATGAATGCGACGAACTATGCGATCCGCTGGACCGGTGCGCTCGACATTCCGAAGGCTGACAACTACACGTTCAGCGTGACGAGCGACAACGTCGCGCGCGTGTGGATCGACGGCCGCCAGGTGATCGACAAGGCGCAGCCGGGGCTCGCGACCGCGAAGGGCCGCATCCACCTGTCGCCAAAGCGGAACGTGCCGATCCGCGTCGAGTACGTGCATGCGAGCGGGCCGGCCAGCATGCATCTGCAATGGTCGAGCCCGAGTGCGGGCCGCGACAATCTCGTGCGTGTCGCGCAGCGGCCGTTGACGGACGCGCTCGCGCAATAGCAGGCATGACTCGCATCGCCCGTGAAGCCTTCGCGGCTTCACGGGCGATGCACTGCAACCCGCGGACGGGCTTACTTCAGCCGCCCCGACAGAAACTGCCCGAGCCGCTCGCTCTTCGGATTGACGAGGATCTGCTGGGGATCGCCCTCTTCCTCGATCTTCCCCTGATGCAGGAAGATCACATGATTCGACACGTTGCGCGCGAATCCCATCTCGTGCGTGACGACGACCATCGTGCGGCCTTCCTCGGCGAGCTTCTGCATCACCTTCAGCACTTCGCCGACCAATTCCGGATCGAGGGCCGACGTCGGCTCGTCGAACAGCATCACTTCCGGCTCCATCGCGAGTGCGCGCGCAATCGCGACACGCTGCTGCTGGCCGCCCGACAGGTGCGACGGATACATGCCTTCGACGCGCGGCGCGAGGCCGACCTTCTCCAGATACTTGCGCGCCCGCGCGATCGCCTCGTCACGGCCGACGCCGAGCACGGCCATCGGCGCTTCGATCACGTTCTCGAGCACCGTCATGTGCGCCCACAGGTTGAAGTGCTGGAACACCATCGCGAGCTTCGTGCGCATCCGCTGCAGTTGCTTCTGGTCGGCCACGCGCAACGAGCCGTTGCGATCGCGCGTGGTCTGGATCGGCTCGCTGCCGATCGTGATCTGCCCCGAGCACGGCTGCTCGAGGAAGTTGATGCAGCGCAGGAACGTGCTCTTGCCGGAGCCGCTCGAGCCGATGATGCTGATCACGTCGCCGGCCTTCGCCTTCATCGACACGCCCTTCAACACCTCGTTGTCGCCGAACTTCTTGTGCAGGTTGTCAACCGTAAGCTTGTACATGCTGGGTCCTTCGTTGCGGATCTTGTGAATGCATCAATGGCTGCGCGGCGCGAGGTACGCGAGCCAGCGCGTCTCGAGCTTGCGGAACGCCCAGATGAGCGCGAACACGACGACGGCGTACAGCACGGCCGCGATGCCGTAGGCCTGGAACGACATGTAGGTAGCCGAATTGACGTCGCGCGTGACCTTCAGGATGTCGGGCACGGTCGCGGTGAACGCGAGCGTCGTCGCGTGCAGCATCAGGATCACTTCGTTGCTGTAGCTCGGCAGCGAGCGGCGCAGCGCGGACGGCAGGATGATCCGCGTATACAGCTTGAAGCGCGACATCCCGTAGGCCATCCCGGCCTCGATCTCGCCGGCCGACGTCGCCTTGATCGCGCCCGCGAAGATCTCCGTCGCATATGCGCATTCGTTCAGCACGAACGCGAGCAGCGTGCAGTTCATCGCATTGCGGAAGAACGTGTCGAGCAGCACGTGGTTGTGCACCACCTGCAGGCTGTAGATGCCCGTGTAGCACATCAGCAGCTGCACGTAGAGCGGCGTGCCGCGGAACACGTACGTATAGAGCCATACGGGCCCCGAGATCCAGCGGTTCGACGACGCCCGCGCGATCGCGAGCGGCACGGCGAGCGCGAAACCGAACGCGATCGACACGACCAGCAGCCACAGCGTGATCGCGAGGCCGCTGAAGCGGTAGCCGTCGGAATAGAGATAGCTTTGCCAGTACTGACCAACGAGTTCGATCACAGTGCGAGCCTCCGGACGCCGACGGAATAACGCTTCTCGAGGTGATGCAGCACGACGTTGGACACCGTCGTGATCGCGAGGTAGATCGCACCCGCGGCCAGCGTGAAGAAGAAGAAATCGAGCGTGCTCTTGCCGGCGTCCTGCGACGCCTTCACGACGTCGGCGAGGCCGATGATCGACACGAGTGCGGTGGCCTTCACGAGCACCTGCCAGTTGTTGCCGATGCCCGGCAGCGCGAAGCGCATCATCTGCGGGAACAGGATCCGGTAAAACACGCGCCAGCCGCTCATCCCGTACGCGAAGCCGGCTTCGAGCTGGCCGCGCGGCACCGCGAGGAACGCGCCGCGGAACGTCTCGGTGAAGTACGCGCCGTAGATGAAGCCGAGCGTCACGACGCCGGCCACGAACGGATCGATGTCGATCTGGTCCCAGCCGAGCAGGTCGGTCGCGTCGTTCAGCAGGATCTGGATCCCGTAGAACAGCAACAGCATCAGCACGAGATCGGGCACCGCGCGGATCAGCGTCGTATAGAACGTGCCGACCGCCTTGAGCCCGCGGTTGGCCGACAGTTTCGCGGCCGCGCCCGCGAGGCCCAGTATCAGCGACGCGGCGAGCGACAGCACCGCGAGCTTCACGGTCTCGACCGTGCCGGCCCACAGCAGCGGGCCAAATCCTTGGAAGATCATATGAGGGATCCAGAACGATGTGGCTGGATTGTCGATAGCCATTAACCGTGCATCAAACGAGTTCTGCGCACGACGTGATGCGGTCTGCTCATCAAGCCGGATGCCTGCCTCGAAGGGTGGGGCATCCGGCAACGCAGGCGGCGCGCCGCACGCGACGCGCGCCGCATGGGCGGTCAGCCGCCGTAGACGTCGAACGCGAAGTACTTCTTCTCGAGCTTCTTGTACGTGCCGTCCTTGATGATGTCGGCGATCGCGCGATCGATCTTCGCCTTCAGGTCGGCGTCGTCCTTGCGCAGGCCGATGCCCGCGCCGTTGCCGAGCGTCTTCGGATCGTCGAGATCCTTGCCGGCGAAGTCGAAGTTCGCGCCGCGCGGCGTCTTCAGGAAGCCGATGTCGGCCTGCACCGCGTCCTGCAGCGCCGCGTCGAGGCGGCCCGACATCAGGTCCTGGTACACGCCGTCCTGGTTCTGGTAAGGCACGACCTGCACGCCCTTCGGCGCCCAGTACGCCTTCGCGTAGGTTTCCTGGATGGTGCCCTGCTCGACGCCGACCGACTTGCCCTTCAGCGATTCGGCCGTCGGCTGCAGGCCGGCGCCCTTCTTCGCGACGAGGCGCGTCGGCGTGTTGAACAGCTTGTCGGAGAACGCGATCTGTTCGGCGCGCGCCGGCGTCATCGACATCGACGACAACACGCCGTCGAACTTCTTCGCCTTCAGCGCCGGAATCATCCCGTCGAAGTCGTTCTCGATCCACACGCATTTCGCCTTCAGCCGGGCGCAGATCTCGTTGCCGAGATCGACGTCGAAGCCGACGACCTTGCCGCTTGCGTCCTTCGATTCGAACGGCGGATAGCTGGCGTCGACGCCGAAGCGGATCGTCGACCAATCCTTGGCGTGGGCACCGACCGCGAGGCAGGCGAGGGCAATACTGAGCGCGAGTTTCTTCATGGCGTTCCTGTCAGAGGCGAACTGGGGCGGATTCCGGCCGGCTGGCCGCCGTGAACCCTTGCAACCGGCAATCGCCTGTTTCGGCGATTCTCCAAGTTGTACATACAACTTTGCCTTTTCACGGATGAGGCCGGCAATCCGTGTTTATCTCTAATTGTCGGCGGATTAGGATCTCCGGCATGACTTTCCTTAATTTTCAATTAATTATTGATTACACCCGGCTGAAAGGCGGCTTTCTCGCGGCGTACGGAGGCGGCCGGACGGTGTGTGTCGGTTGTCTAGACTTCACCACCCGAACCGACATTTCCCCACCGACCGGTTGCCGCCCTGACCGGCGTCCGCCGCCGCCGCGCGTGACACGCGTCACGCACTCCCCGCTTCCGTCGATTCGAATACGCGTTGCCGCACGGACACGCGCGACGGATCGCGTGGCAGCAAGGCAGCGGCCTCTGTCGAATACGGTCTTCGGGCTGAGCAGCGGCAATGAGGATCTTGGTGGCGGTCTGCATGCGCAGTTTCGCGTCGAAAGCGGCTTCAACCTGAAAAATGTAACGCAGTCCTATCGAAACACGATGTTCGGCCGCCGCGCGCATGCCGGCGATCGGCATCCGGCATCGGTTCCGATCGCGACCGGCCCGCCGCAGGCCGGCCGCCCTGTGCAATCCCGCATGGACGCGCGCCGGCCGAACGGGGATCATTCGGGGCATCCGGGCCAGCGCGTCCGCGAAACCGGTACACTCGGCGCCGGGCGCGCGCCGGATCGGCATCCGGCGGCGGCCCGCTGCCGACTCTGAAATCGCGATCCCATGACCACACCGATCTATCAGGAAATCAAGGACTTCATCCTCGCGCGCATTCATGCCGGCGAATGGGCCGAAGGCGACCAGGTGCCGTCGGAGAACGAGCTCGCGCGCGAATTCAACGTCGCGCGCATGACCGTCAACCGCGCGCTGCGCGAGCTGACGGCCGAACAGGTGCTCACGCGCACGCGCGGCTCCGGCACCTATGTCGCGTCGCCGAAATACGAATCGACGCTCGTCGCGATCCGCAGCATCTCCGACGAAGTCGCCGCGCGCGGCCACGGCTATCGCGCGCAGGTGCTGCAGGTCGGCGCGGCCGTCGCCGATGCGAAACTCGCCGACGAGCTGCAGCTCGACACCGGCAGCCCGATCTTCCATTCGCGCGTGCTGCATTTCGAGAACGACACGCCCGTGCAGCTCGAGGAACGTTGGGTCAATCCGGCCTGCGCGCCCGAATACGCGCTGCAGGACTTCACGACCACGACGCCGAACCAGTACCTGACGCGCGTCGCGCCGCTGCAGCGTGTCGAATACCGGATCGAGGCCGCGATGCCCGACGCCGAAACGCGCCGCCATCTGACGATGGACGATCGCGAGCCGTGCCTGCTGCTGCATCGGCGCACGTGGTCGCAGGGGATGGTCGCGTCGGTCGCGAATCTGTGGCATCCGGGCAGCCGCTACCGGTTCACCGGGCATTTCTGATGCCAGTGCGCGCGCTCACGTCGCGCGCGGTTGCCCCCAGCGTTCGATCGCACTGACGGCCCGCTTCAACCCGTCCTCTTGCGCGAGGCGCGCACCGAGTTGCGTCGCACGCGTCTTCGTCTCGCCCCGTTCGGCAAATGCGATCGCGCGCGCCAGCGCGGCGGCGTCCACGCGCCGCCCCGCGACCGGCGCAGCCGCGACACCGAGCCGTTGCAGCCGGTTCGCCCAGAAAAACTGATCGCCCGCGAACGGCACGACCACCGACGGAATGCCGGCGCGCGCGGCCGAGTGCGTGGTGCCCGACCCGCCGTGATGAATCGCCATCGCGACGCGCGGGAACAGCCAGTCGTGCGGCGTGTCGCCGATCACGCGAACATGCGCCGGCAGCAGCGCTGCATCGATGCCGCTCCAGCCCGGGTAGAACAGCGCGCGTCGGCCGGCCAGCGCCTGCGTGAGCGCCGCGGCCATCGCCGCACGATCGAAGCCGGCCATGCTGCCGAACCCGACGTACACAGGCGGTTCGCCCGCGTCGAGAAACGCCGACAGTTCCGGCGGCGGCGACCACGCACGCGCATCGATCCGCCACTGGCCGCATGCATGCACGTTCGCCGGCCAGTCCGCCGGGCCGGACAGCAGCGCCGGCGATACGCCATACAGCATCGGATGATCGGTCCACACGTGCTTGCGCGGCGGCAATCCGCATACGCTGGCGCGCGCGGCATTGGTCGACTTCCTGAACGCGTGCCACAGCAACGCATTCACGAGCCGATGGCTCGCGCGATTCAGCCAGCGCGGCAGCTTCCCCGGCGGCAGGAACGGCGACGCGAATTCGGCGCTCGGCGTGATCGGGATCATGCCCGCGCCGATCGCCGGTATGCGGCGATACTCGGCGACCGACAACCCGACGAACGACGCGAGCCCCGACACGAGGAGCGCGTCGCACCCGGCCGACGCGTCCGCGACTTCGCGCATCCACGCGGCCGTGTTCGCATTCGCGATCGCGGCGAGCGCCTTCGACGTATCGTTGAAGCCGCCGCGTCCGCGCACCGCATCGGCCAGCGCGCCGTCCGGCGCAATCGCGCGACGGATATCGCCGGATAGCGGCGCCGACGGCACGCCGAGCGCGGCGGCCGAGCCGAGCGTCGCCGCATCGGCCAGCAGCCGGACGTCATGACCGGCATCCAGCAGCGCGCGGCCCAGCGCCGCGAGCGGACGCGTGTCGCCTTCGGTGCCGTAGGTGGCGATGACGAGTTTCATGCGGAAGCTCCTCGTGCGCGACGGAAAAGGTTGGATTCAAAAAAATGCACGTCGTATACTAATGCAATCCGCACACTTTCAGTGAATCCCCTGCCATGACGATTCCGACCGACGATCCGGGCCGCCGCGCACGCAAACGCATCCAGATGCTCGCGCATCTCGCCGCGACCGGCGCGCGCCTGTTCGATGCGCACGGCTACGACGCCGTCACGATGGAGCAGATCGCCGCGCAGGCCGATGTCGCGAAGCGCACGCTGTACAACCACTTTCCGACGAAGGAAGCCGTGCTCGCGCACTGGCTCGAAGGCGAACTCGCGCGCGATCTCGCACATCTGCAGCACGACGTCGCGCGGCGCAAGACCTTCGCGTCGCGCATCGGCTGCGTGCTCGACGCGTCGGCCGAATGGTGCGAGGGACATCCGGCGTACCTGCTCGCATACCTTCGGCACCGCTTCCTGAGCATCGGCGCAGCCGAACCGGAGCGTGCGGGAGAGACCGGCAGCGATATCGCATCGGTGTGGCAGCAACTGATCGTCGCCGGGCAGCAGGCCGGCGAACTGAACCGCACGCTGCGGGCCGATCAGCTCGCAACCTGGTTCCATCATCTGTATCTCGCCGCCATGCTGCGCTGGCTGACCGTGCCGGGGCTGTCGCTGAAACGGGAGTTTCAGTCGGTCGCGAAGCTGTTCATCGAAGGCGCGGAAGCGAAAAGCTGACGCATCGCGTTCACGCCACGCATTCGGGAACGGTATCGGGCATGGCGGCGGCCAGATGGATCGCATGCCGCACCGCCGAACGACACGCCGTATGGTGCGAATGTGTGCCCCCGCATCGGCATTTTTACGACGCTCGCACGCATCTCATGCGAAATTTCCCGCGCAGCAGTATGCTGATGCCGTACGGCTGCGCACTATGCATCGGGCAAACCCGACGTATGCATGCGATCGCGCCGCCGTCGCGACCGCAATCATGCGTTGCAAGGAGGGTTGTGATGGCTACCACGCATCAGCACTTCCACCTCGAACTACGGCACGCCACCGCGCCGACCTACATCGTCAGTTACCTGTTCCCTGCGTTGCTGTTCGTCTACGAACTGCTGCGCGTCGGCCAGTGGATCCGCGATCACGGGATGCAATTCGTCGCGTTCAAGCAGATGGGCTACGAGTATCTGCTGATGCTGCTGTTCGTCGGGCTGCAGATCGTCGTCGAGGCGATCTTCCTGCTCGGCGCCGCGATGCGCAAGGATCATCGCGATTTCGAGCACCGCTTGCCGAACGTGATCCTCGGCATCGGCTGCTCGATCGCGCTGCTGGCGATCGATCTCGCGATCCAGCTTTCGTTCTGACGGCCGGCGGGCGCACACCCGCCGGGAATGGCGAGCGCGCTCAGGCGGGTGCGTCGCGCAGGAACGTCGCGACGGCGGCCAGCACGTCGTCGGTTCGCTCGCGGTGCGGCATGTGTCCGCAGCGGGCGAGCAACAGGAACGACGACGGCCCGGCGACGCGCGCGGCGATCCGCTTCGGATGCACGTCGGACCCGTATTCGTCGTCTTCGCCGTGAATCGCGAGCGTCGCGCACTGCACGCGCGGCAAGTCGTCGTCGAGCGTCCAGTCGCGGAACGCCGGCGACAGCCACGTGTCGACCCACGCGTGCAGCACCCATTCGGCCTTGTCGCCGTGATAGCGCGCGAGCCGGTCGAGCTGCCCCGGCTCGTCGAACTGCCGCCCCGCGTCGCGAATGCCGGCCAGCGTGCGATCCTCGACGAATGCCTGCGCAGCGACCGTCACGAGCGCGCGGCAACGCGCCGGATACGCGGCCGCACAACCGACCGCCATCCCGCCGCCGACGCTGTGGCCGAATGCGACGAACGCATCGACGCCGAACCGTTCCAGTACCGCAGCGAATGCACGGTCGGCCTCGTCGCGCACGAACGCCGTGCCGAGCTTGCCCGGATGGCGATCCGAACGGCCGAAACCGAGGCGGTCGTAGGCGATCACGTCGCGCTGCGTGACGCGCGCGAGCTGGGCGGGAAAGTCGCGCCACAAGTCGACGCAGCCGAGCGAATCGTGCAGCAGCACGATCGGCTCAGCCGTGTGCCGCGCGGGAGCCGGAGCCGCTCGCCAGCGTTTCGCAAAGAGCCGCCCTTGTGGCGTCTCGACGGTTGTCTCCTCGGTCACGATATCGGTCATGTGTCGGTCGTCTGCATGAAAGCGGCCGCCCGCCGGCGGCCGCATCGAATCCGGCCATGGTGGCCTGCCGGCGCGCACCGCGTCAAGCAAGCCCCTGCCACCCACGCGCTCATTCGGGCTGCGGCGGCAGATACTCCATCTGCGCTTCGTCGTACAACCGGTAGATCAGCGCCTGCATCGCGCGGATGTCCTCGGATTCGTCGAGCGCGCGCGTGCTCATGATGATCGGCGACACGAGGTTCGGATCGTCGAGCGGCTTGTAGCTGATGTCGTCGCGCTTCAGCCCGTACACGCTATGCGGCACGACCGACACGCCCTCGCCCATCGCGACGAGGCCGAGCGCGATCTGCAATTCGCGCGTTTCGTAAATCCTGCGCGGTTGCAGCGCGCGATCGTGGAAGGCCGCGAGCACCTGGTCCGCATAGCTCGGGCGCGGCGCCTTCGGAAAGATGATCAGCGTGTCGTTCACGAGATCGTGCAACGACAGCACGGGCTTCGCGCTGTCGAGCACGTGGCCGACCGGCAGCGCGACGATCATCCGTTCCTCGCGCAGCACGACGCGCCGCACGCTCGGATCCTCGTGGCGGATGCGCCCGAACCCGACGTCGATGCGCCCTTCCTTCAGCGCCTTGATCTGGTCCATCGTCGACATCTCGTGCAGGCTCAGCTCGACGGCCGGATATTCGCTGCGAAACCGCCGGATGATCTTCGGCAGCATCCCGTACAGCGTCGAGCCGACGAAGCCGACCGACATGCTGCGCTCGATCTTGCCGACCCGCTTCGTCATCGATTCGAGTTCGGTGGTCTGCGCGAGCAGTTGCACCGCGTGCGAATAGAAGAAGCGCCCCGCGTCGGTCAGCTTCAGCGGCCGCGCGTTGCGCTCGAACAGCGATACGCCGAGCGCTTCCTCGAGCTGCTGGATCTGCCGGCTCAGCGGCGGTTGCGCGATATGCAGCCGTTCCGCCGCCCGCGTGAAATTCCGCTCTTCGGCCACCGCGACGAAGTAGCGGAGGTGTCTCAACTCCATGTTCGATGCCTCCCGGCGAGCGATCCGGCGCCCAACCCCGGCCGGATGATGTCGCCACGATACCGCAGGCACGGCCGATCGCCACGTGCGCCGCCCAAAGCAAAACGGGAAGCCTGCGCGCTTCCCGTCGTTTCATCGCCGCCTTGCGGCGGCGGCGCGACCGCGCATCACACCTCGGTCGCGTACAGCGCGTCGCGCTGCTCGTGGCTCAGCGAGTCGAGCGGCACGTCGGGCAGTCGATAGCAGATCATCGTGCCGTACAGCTCGGCCAGGCAGTTGCTGCCGGCGTCGAGCGCGTAGCCGTCCTCGCCGTCCGGCGCCGGCGGGTACACTTCGCGCCACGCGTTGATCGCGGCTTCGATTCGCACGATGGAAACGGGTCCGGCCTTCCGCTCGGCGGGTGATGCACTCATGAATTCCTCTGGGTTGCGCGCTCCGCGGGCCGTGCCGGCCCGGATGGAGCGATGAAAACGCCGGTCGCTCGCCGGCCGCCGCGCCGCGCGCGCCGGATGCCGATCCGCGCCGCGCCTGTCGCGCCGGCCGGGCCGCGGCCCGGTAGGGTCGGGCAATATAACCGGCTTTGACCCCGTGCAGGCAAAAGCCGGGCAAAAAAAACGGGAAGCGCGCGGCTTCCCGTTTCGTCGTCCGCCGCGCGGCCGCTGCCGCGCCGGCGCGTCAGCCCGCGGTTTCGCGGTTCGCCACCGGCTGCCGCTGCGCGCCGCGATTCGCGGCGACCCACGGCGCGATCTCCATGTCCTCGTAGCGCACGAACCGGCTCTTCTTCAGGAACCGGTAGCCGAGCCACACGACGACGAACAGCGGAATGCCGACGTAGGTCGCGGCCACGCCGGCCCAGTCGATCCGGTTCGCGAGGAACGCCTGGTAATCCTGGCCGAGCGCGATCACGAGGCACAGCACGAACGCGAACAGCGGGCCGAACGGAAACCACTTCGACTGGTACGGCAACTGGTCGAGCGCATAACCCTGCTTCACGTAACCCTTGCGGAAGCGGTAGTGGCTGACCGCGATGCCGAGCCACGCGATGAAGCCCGTCATCCCCGACGTGTTCAACAGCCACAGGTACACGGTCTTGTCGCCGTACAGCGACGTGAAGAAGCACAGCGCGCCGACGGCGGTGGTCGCATACAGCGCATTGCGCGGCACGCCGCCCGGCGACAGCTTCGCGAACACCTTCGGCGCGCGGCCTTCGGTGGCGAGGTTGTAGAGCATCCGCGTCGACGCGTACATGCCCGAGTTGCCGGCCGACAGCACGGCCGTCAGGATGACCGCGTTCATCACGCCGGCCGCGAACGCGAGGCCCGCGTGGCGGAACACGAGCGTAAACGGGCTCACGCCGATGTCGGTCACGTCCGTCTTCAGCAGGTTCGGGTCGGTATACGGAATCAGCACGCCGATCACGAAGATCGCGAACACGTAGAACAGGAGGATCCGCCAGAACACCTGGCGCACCGCGCGCGGAATCGTCGTGCGCGGGTTTTCCGATTCGCCGGCCGCGACGCCGATCAGTTCGGTGCCCTGGAAAGAGAAACCCGCGATCATCGCGACGCCCATCAGCGCCGGCAAGCCGCCGGCGAACGGCGCGTCGCCGATCGTCAGGTTGCCCCAGCCGTTGGCCGGCGCGCCCTTCAGAATGCCGAAGATCATCAGCAGGCCGACGCCGATGAACGCGACCACGGTGACGACCTTGATCAGCGCGAACCAGTACTCGGCTTCGCCGAAACCGCGCACGGTGAGCGCATTGAGCAGGAACATCACGGCGAGGAACGCCGCGCTCCACCACACGCCCGGCACGTCCGGAAACCAGTAGTGCATCACGAGCTGCGCGGCGACGAGCTCCACCGCGATCGTCACCGCCCAGTTGTACCAGTAGTTCCAGCCGAGCGCGAAGCCGAAGCCTTCGTCCACGTATTTCGCGCCGTAGGTCGCGAACGAGCCCGACACCGGCATGAACGCGGCCATCTCGCCGAGGCTCGTCATCAGGAAGTAGACCATCAGGCCGATCAGCATGTACGCGACCATCGCGCCGCCGGGGCCGGCCTGCGAGATCGAGGCGCCGGACGCGACGAACAGGCCCGTGCCGATCGAGCCGCCGATGGCGATCATCGTCAGGTGGCGCGCCTTCAGCGCGCGATGAAGCTTGGGTGGGTTCGCGGGCGAACCGGATGGGTCGGAATTCGGAATGGCGGACATAAACGAGACGAACGTTGAGCGGGCCGGCATCCGTGGCCGGCGCATGCGGAATCGGAGCGCGGTGCGCGTCCTGCGATGCATTCGATGCGGCCCCGATACGCGTTGCGCGGCGGGCGCCTGCGGCGAAGCGCGGATTCTACCTGATTCGACAGGCGGACAGCCAAGGTCGCCCCGAGCGCCGCCACGCCGGAGATTTCGCGGAATCGACGGGTTGGCCGCTTCGGCCGCCGCATGCCGTCGCCCAAAAACCGATTACGTCCGGGTCATTCGATTTTTCATTTCTCGTCGGCGGCACCCGATCCTGTCCCGATCCGCCAAATACCGCGTCAATACGCAAAATCGACCGATCGACGCGCCATTAATCAGACGAAAAAGCCGATACTGGTCATTGATTCAAATCAAATTGCCCGCGCACAAAGCGGTAATGATGCGTAACCGTTTCGAATCGCCGTCTTCGCATGCATGTTTTGCATGTGCCCACGAAATTCAGGAATTCGCGGGATAATGACGATTAATTCGAAATAATCAGCGTACGGAATCGCCAACCACGCGAGTACCCGCCGCCCGCCACCCCCGAGGATGAAGTCATTCCCGCTGCCCGCCACGCTGCGCCGCCATACCGCGTCGATCGTGGCACGCATTCTGTCGCCCCGCGGCGTACTCGTGGCGGGTATCGTCCTGCTGATGTTCAGTTGGGGACTTTCCACGTCGCTCTTGATCGAGGCACGGCGCGACGCGTATGACCATGCGGTCGAAAATGCGCGCAACCTGATGCTGCTGATCGAACGCGATATTGCGCGCAATATCGAACTCTACGATTTGTCGCTGCAAAACGTCGTCGACGGCGTGGCCGATCCGGAATTGACGACATTGCCGCCGCGCCAACGCCACCGGCTGCTGTTCGACCGCGCGGCGACCGGCGCCTATCTCGGCTCGATTTTCGTGATGGATGCGCACGGCAATATCGCGATCGATTCCAGTGCATCGCCCGCACGGCAAGGCAATTTCGCCGACCGCGACTATTTCACCGTGCATCGCGACCGGCTCGTCCCCGGCCTCTACATCAGCCGGCCGTACGCGTCGCGGCTGCGCGGCGGCGCGCTGACGATCGCGCTGAGCCGCCGGATCACCCGGCCCGACGGCAGGTTCGGCGGCGTCGTCGTCGGCACGCTCAGCATCGACTACTTCCGCGCGCTGCTCGACGGCCTCGCGGTCGGCCGGCACGGCAGCGCGGCGATCGTCGAGGACAACGGCACGCTCGTGTCGCGCCTGCCGTACGACACGCGGGTGGTCGGCCTCGATCTGCACGACTCGCCGCTGTTCATCGACGCGCAGCGCAGCCGCAACGGCGAGCTGGCCGGCGTCGGCGCCATCGACGGCGTACGGCGCATCTATGTGTACAAGCATCTCGCCGGGCTGCCGCTGATCGTCGACGTCGCGCCCGCCGAGATCGACATCTACGCGTCGTGGTACCACCGCGCGGTCTGGACCGTCGTGCTGATGGGCCTGTTCACGGCGTTCATCGCGTGGGGCTCGCTCGCCCTGTCGCGCGAGCTGAAGCGCCGGCAGGACGCCGAATCGAAGCTGTACCGGCTCGCGCACACCGATTCGCTGACAGGCCTCGACAACCGCGGCACGTTCGACACGGTACTCGCGAAGGAGGCGCAGCGCGCGTCGCGCAGCGGCCGCCCGTTGTCCGTACTGTTCGTCGACGTCGATCACTTCAAGGCGTTCAACGACTACTACGGCCACCCGGCCGGCGACGACGTGCTGCGCCAGGTCGCGCAGTCGCTGTCGCGCTGCCTGCGCCGCGACGGCGATCACGTCGCGCGCTACGGCGGCGAGGAATTCGTCGTCACGCTGCCCGACACCGACGCGCCGGGCGCGGCGACCGTCGCGGAAGGCATCCGGCGCGCGATCGCGGGGCTCGACATCGAACACGTGAAAAGTCCGTACGGACGCGTCACGGCCAGCATCGGCACGGCCACCGCCGCCGACGGCCGGATGAACGCCGCGACGCTGCTGCGGCGCGCCGACGAAGCGCTGTACCGCGCGAAGTCAGGCGGCCGCAACCGCGTGCTGGACGCGCAGTCGAGCGCAGCCGACGCGTGACGCGCCGCGATGCGCCTTGATGCACCTTGATTCGCCTCGATACGACCAGCCGCGTGATCCGATGCGGCCGCCTGCCGCCCCGCTCGGCGGCCGCGCCGTGGACAGCCCGCGCGCGTTCGGCTAGCGTTACGTCAGCTGCGCATGCGGCGCGGCGCCGGCCCGCGCGAGCCGCCGTGCGCGTTCCGGCCACCCTCAGCTCCGCCATGACCGCCCCGCTCCCCACCCGCCTGCCACCGCTCGTGCGCCACGCGCTTCGCCCGCTGCTCGACCCGTATCGCCGCTACCGGCATGCGAAGCTGATCCATGCGGCGCGCGTCGCGCTCGCGATTCTCGTGTCGATCGCGCTGTCCACGGGGTTGAACGTGCCGCATGGCGAATGGTCGACAATCACCGTGCTGATCGTCGTCGGCGGGCTGCAGCACCACGGCAACATCCGCAAGAAGGCGGCCGAGCGCGCGCTCGGCACATCGATCGGCGCACTGGCGGGGCTCGGGCTGATCCTCCTCTACTCGTTCCTGCACGCGCCGTTCGCGATCTACCTGCTGATGGCCGTCGGGTGCGGCGTCTGCGCGTATCACGCGATCGGCAAGGCCGGCTACATCGCGCTGCTGTCGGCGATCACGATGGTGATCGTCGCCGGGCACGGCGACAACGAGATCGTCGACGGCCTGTGGCGCGCGGTGAACGTGCTGGCCGGCATCGCGATCGCGCTCGCGTTCTCGTTCGCGCTGCCGCTCTACGCGACCTATTCGTGGCGCTACAAGCTCGCCGACGCGCTGCGCGCGTGCGCGGCCGTGCATGCGCGGCTCGCGGGCGACCGCCACGTGAGCGACGACGCGCACCTGAAGGAAATGGCCGCGCTGAGCGCGCTGCTCGTGCAGTTGCGCTCGCTGATGCCGTCGGTGGCGAAGGAATGCGAGACGTCGATGGCGCAACTCGAGGCGATCCAGCGCAGCCTGCGCCTGTGCATCGGCTATCTGGAGATCCTGTCGAGCGCGCTGCCGGCCCACGACGACGCGGCGGCCCGCGAATACATGCGCGTCGAGATGAAGACGGTGAACCGGCGCATCCGCGACACGCTGGTCGGCGCGAGCCGCGCGCTCAAGTTCGGCACGCCGAGCCGGCTCGCGCCGCGCCGCCGGCCGGCCGACGCGCCGCACGACGCGGTGCCGCCGCAGTTGTCCGGCTACGTGTCGATCACGGCCAAGCTGGCCGGCGAAGTCGACCAGTTGCGGGAGCGGCTGCTCGATACCGCGCGGTCGTGGAATATCTGAAGCCCCGGTTTTACACGCCAGCCTTTCATATGCCTTTCATTGCGGCAAGGCGACGCGCTGGCAACCGCGCCCCGGCTCGACGGCCGATCCGGCCCTGGAAATCCGGCCGGCCCTTGGCTCGTCCGCACGTGTTTCGGCGGCGCGACGACGCCGTTCCGCAGACGGTTCTCCAGCCGGTTAACCGCCCGTCAGGCCCGCCGCGACGGGCGCGACGACGGTGCCGCACCAAAATCAACCCTTGCCCCATCTTCCCGGACAGCCGATACTCGCATATTCCGCGAAATACGATCCCACCGGCTTCAATCCACGGTAATTCCTATGAGCACGATTCTCGAAAGCCTCCCGACCGGCCAGAAGGTCGGTATCGCCTTCTCCGGCGGCCTGGACACCAGCGCCGCGCTGCACTGGATGAAACTGAAGGGCGCCGTCCCGTACGCATACACGGCGAACCTCGGCCAGCCCGACGAAGACGATTACGACGCGATCCCGAAACGCGCGATCGAATACGGCGCAGCCGGCGCCCGCCTGATCGACTGCCGTGCGCAGCTCGTCGCCGAAGGCATCGCGGCGCTGCAAAGCGGCGCGTTCCACATCACGACCGCCGGCGTCACGTACTTCAACACGACGCCGATCGGCCGCGCCGTGACGGGCACGATGCTCGTCGCCGCGATGAAGGAAGACGGCGTCAACATCTGGGGCGACGGCAGCACGTACAAGGGCAACGACATCGAGCGCTTCTACCGCTACGGCCTGCTCGTGAATCCGGATCTGAAGATCTACAAGCCCTGGCTCGACCAGACGTTCATCGACGAGCTCGGCGGCCGCGCCGAAATGTCCGAATTCATGAACCAGGCCGGCTTCGCGTACAAGATGTCGGCCGAGAAGGCGTATTCGACCGATTCGAACCTGCTCGGCGCGACGCACGAGGCGAAGGATCTGGAAAGCCTCGAAAGCGGCATCAAGATCGTGAACCCGATCATGGGCGTCGCGTTCTGGCGCGACGACGTGAAGATCGCCGCCGAGGAAGTGACGGTGCGCTTCGAAGCCGGCCAGCCGGTCGCGCTGAACGGCGTCGAGTTCAAGGATCAGGTCGAGCTGCTGCTCGAGGCGAACCGCATCGGCGGCCGCCACGGCCTCGGCATGAGCGACCAGATCGAGAACCGCATCATCGAGGCGAAGAGCCGCGGCATCTACGAAGCTCCGGGCCTCGCGCTGCTGTACATCGCGTACGAGCGTCTCGTCACCGGCATCCACAACGAAGACACGATCGAGCAGTACCGCGAAAACGGCCGCCGCCTCGGCCGCCTGCTGTACCAGGGCCGCTGGTTCGACCCGCAGGCGATCATGCTGCGCGAAACCGCGCAACGCTGGGTCGCACGCGCGATCACCGGCGAAGTGAAGATCGAACTGCGCCGCGGCAACGACTACTCGATCCTGAGCACGAAGTCGCCGAACCTCACGTATCAGCCGGAGCGCCTGTCGATGGAGAAGGTTGCGTCGACGTTCTCGCCGCGCGACCGGATCGGCCAGCTGACGATGCGCAACCTCGACATCACCGATACGCGCGACAAGCTGCGCGTGTACTCGCAAGTCGGGCTGCTGACGCCGGGCGAAGCGTCGGCACTGCCGCAGATCAAGGGCGACGGCGACAAGTAAGTCGCTTCGTTCGACGCCGTGCCGCATCGCTTGCATGCGGCACGGTCGGGCAGGCTGCACATGTGGCGCCTCATTACGCATGCAGCCTGCCGCCTCCCCTCTCCCCCGCCTTTCCGCTTCCTTCCGCATTCGCATCCCGCCGCGTGACGCGTCGACGGCACTGCATCGCCGCGCCGGTCATGGCAAGCTGTCGGCTCGGGAGCAGGATCGGATGGCCAGTACATTCCGCCTCGCAACCGCTTGACGGCTTGCCGGCCCCATACCGCCGTCAGGCCACCGCTACCAGCCCGCCATAACGGTCGCACGCAGCGACGACTGCCTGCGCCGGCCGCCACCCCACTGCCCCCGCCACCGCCAGCCCCGTGTGTTCCTTCACGGCCTGCACGAAACGCTCGGCAATCCAGTCGACGAACGCGCGCACGCCGGGCGATACATGCGGGCGCTTCACGTAGACGGCCGACACGGCGAGCGCATCGGGTTGCCAAAGCGGCAGCACCTCCCGCAATCGCCCGGCCTCGATCAGCGGCTGCGCGGCGACGCGCGTCGGCTGGATCAGCCCGAGGCCGTGCACGCCGCATGCGAGATACGCCTGCTCGTCGTCCACGCCGACGATGCCGTCGAGCCGCACCTTGCGCACGGCGTCGTCCACCGCGAACTCGAGCTCGGCCGGACGCTGGCCGAACACGTGCGACGCGCCTACCGCGCGATGCGCGCCCAGATCGTCGGGCGTGCGCGGCACGCCGAAGCGGTCGAGATACGCGGGGCTCGCGCACGTCACGCGCTCGAGCGAGCCGAGCCGGCGCGCGACGAGCGACGAATCGGGCAGCGCACCGAGTCGGATACTGCAGTCGATCGCGTCGCCGATACGATCGACCGCGCGCCCGGCCACGGCGAGCATCAGTTCGAGATCGGGATGCCGTGCGTTGAATTCGCCGAGCGCCGGCAATACGATCGCGCCCGCCACCGACGCCGGCAACTCGACGCGCAACGGCCCGCTCGGATGCAGCGCGGCGCCGCGGATGCTGGCTTCGAGCTCGTCGACGTCGGCCGTGATGCTGACGCAGCGCCGGTAGTACGCGTCGCCTTCGGGCGTCGCCCGCAACGCGCGCGTCGTGCGCACCAGCAACGGCATGCCGAGCGCCGCTTCGAGCTCCTGCACGGTGCGCGTCGCGGTGGCGCGCGAAATGCCGAGCGCCTGCGCCGCGCGCGTAAAGCTGTTCATTTCGACGATGCGCGTGAAGATGCGCATCGCGCGGATCGGATTGTCCACCCAACACCTCTGCGTGGTTGCGATATACCGCGGCACGCGTTCGCGCACCGTGCCTCCGTGTCGATGTCGACGCAAGCCGCGCGGCTCGCGCCGCCGTCGGGTCAGGCGTTCGCCGCCGCGATGCTGCGCGCCGGTTCGGCGAGCAGCCGTTGCGCGAGCGCCAGCGCGTCGTCGCGGCTCGCCGCCGCATTCAGCGGATACCCCCAGACCTTCTCGAAGGCACCCGAAAAAGCATTGAGCGCCACGCGCCGCGCCGCGTTGGGCTCGATCGCGATCATCCCGGGGATCCATTCGCGCGACAGCGCGCGGTTGGCCTTGCTCCATTTCGCGAGCTGCTTGCGTATCTCGTGATCGTTGTCGGCGCGATCGTCGCCGGACGGCGCATCGTCGGTCAGAAGAACGAAGCGTTCGCGGCGCGCGAGCAGCGCGTCGAGTTCGGCAATCAGGCGGGCGGGATCGGTCGGTGGCGAGCCGCTGTAACGCAGCCAGACAAACGGGAATTCAGTCGTGACGATTTGCATGTCGGCCTCCAGATGAGAACGATTCTCATTCTATGGAGCGGGACCTCATGCGTCATTTCTCATCCCGGCCAACTGCTTTTTCAATCCGGCCAAACGTGCGCGGGCGCGAAGTCCGGCCGTTCAGCGCTGCCGGTCGGTCAGGAATTGCGTCGGCGACTTGCCGGTCGCCTTGCGGAACATCGTGACGAAGCTGCTCGCGCTCTCGTAGCCGAGATCGATCGCGATCTGATGCACGCGGCGGCCGGTCGTCAGCATCCGCAGCGACAGCGCGACGTGCAGCCGCCGGCGCCAGTCGCCGAGGCTCATCCCGAGTTCCTTCGTCGCGAGGCGCGTGAGGCTGCGCTCGCTGATGCCCGCGCGCCGGGCGAGTTCGGGCAGCGGCGACTTGTCGGCCGGATCGTCGAGCAGATGGTCGATCAGCTTGCGCAGCCGGCGATCGGCCGGCATCGGCAGGTACAAGTCCTCGACCGGCGCCGCGACGAGTTCGTCGAGCAGCGTCGCCACCAGCCGCCCTTGCGGCCCGTCGACGTCGTACAGGTTCGGGAAGCTGGCCGCCTTCAGCAGCAACTCGCGCAACAACGGCGACATGGCCAGCGTGCAGCAGCGCGTGGGCAGGTCGAGCGCCGCGTCGGGTTCGACCAGGACCGCGTAGAAGGTCGCGCCGGCCGAGCCGCGCGCCGCATGCGGGACGTCGCCCGGAATCCAGACCGTGCATTGCGGCGGCGCGCTCCACACGCCGCCGTCGATCTCGCAATAGACGACGCCGCTCAGCGTGTAGAGCAGTTGGGCCTGACGATGGCTGTGCCGCTCCAGCCGCCATTCGGGCTCGACGACCGAGCCGCCGAACACCACGAGCGGACGCGGCACGTGATAGACGTCGGCGTCCGCGGCGGGATCGGTAATCGGTGGAAGGTCGCGCATGGAACGACGGGCTGTGGAAAAGGCCGGACGCCGACGCGTCCTTTCGTGCTTATACCAGAAAGGCGCCGGCGCAGCCGTGCCGTTCGACGAGGCGTCTGCGGCCGCGCGACGAACCGAATACAATGCGGCGATCCCCCGTCGCTGCGCCAACCTGCCGAAGCCGCCATGTTCGACCTGACCACGCTGACCACCTTCACGGCCGTCGTCCTGGGCCTGTTCCTGATTCCCGGCCCCGCCGTGCTGCTCGTGCTGAGCCGCACCGTGCAGGGCGGGCGCAAGACCGGCATCCTGACCGGCCTCGGCGTCGCGAGCGGCGACTTCGTGCATACGCTGTTCGCGGCCGTCGGGCTGTCCGCGCTGCTGATGACGTCGGCGCTCGCGTTCAACGTCGTGAAGCTGGCCGGCGCAGCGTACCTGATCTATCTCGGCGTGCGCGCGCTGCTGGAGAAAGCTGCCGATCCGTCGCTGCCGCAAGTATCGCCGGTCACGCCGCTCAAGGCGTACCTGCAGGCGATTCCCGCCGAAGTGCTGAATCCGAAGACGGCGCTGTTCTTTCTCGCGTTCATGCCGCAGTTCGTGCATCCGGAGCGCGGCTCGACGTTCGTGCAATTCGCGGTGCTCGGGCTGATCTTCGTCGTGCTCAGCTCGCTCTATACGACGCTGATCGCGTGCTCGATCCGCCCGCTCGGCCGCATCGTGAAGCGGCTCACGTGGCTCACGCGCTGGCAGGGCAAGATCATCGGTTCGATCTTCATCGCGCTCGGGCTGCGCGTGGCCGTGCAGCAGCGCTGATGCGCGCGGCCGCATGACGCGCGCCGGCGCGGACCTGCTCTACACCGACCCGCGCCTCGTCGCGGTATACGACCTGTTCAACGCCGGCGATCGGGACTTCGCGTTCTACGCCGCCGAGATCGGCGCCGCCCCGCAACGCATCCTCGATCTCGGCTGCGGCACCGGCACGTTCGCACGACGGCTCGCGGCGGCCGGGCATGACGTCGTCGCGATCGATCCCGCTTCGGCGATGATCGATTACGCGCGACGCCAGCCGGGCGCCGATGCCGTCCGTTGGTTCGCGTGCGCGCTCGACGGCCTGCCGCCCGGTGCGCCGTTCGATGCGGTCGTGATGACCGGGCACGCGTTCCAGTGCCTGCTGACCGACGACGACATCGACGCGACGCTGCGCGGCGTGCGGCGCGTACTCGCCGACGGTGGCCGCTTCCTGTTCGAGACCCGCAACCCGCGCACCGAACCGTGGCGGGCATGGACGCCCGCGCAGTCGGCGCGCAGCGTCGAATCGCACGCATTCGGCATCGTCGATCTCCATCACGCGGTGCGGGCGATCGACGGCGCGATCGTGACGTTCGACACGCACTACCGCTTCCGTCGCGACGATACGGTGCTGACGAATACGAGCCGGCTGCGTTTCATCGCGCACGCCGAATTGGAGGCGCGCGTGGCGGCGGCCGGTTTCGCGTCGGCCGACTGGTGCGGCGACTGGGACCACGCTCCGTTCGACGAAGCGACCAGCGCGGAGATCATCGCGATCTGCCGCGCGTGAGCGCGGGTGCGTCGATTGCGCCGGCGGTGGGCAGCGTGTTCATCGCATACGCATCCCGGATCGTGCGGCGCGACCGTCGGACGCGGCGCGGCCGGCAGTCGACGAAACGAACGGCGCGGTGCCTGCCGGCATCGCGCCGCTTGCGCGTCGATCGGCCACGTGCTGCGTGCCCGCACACCGTTTCGTCACATCGTTCCTCCCCATTGCAGCGGTATACTGGATGCCGTTCGCGCCACTGCACTCGACCTGCACCGCTTGCTGACGATGCGCTTGCAGTCCGGCATCATCCGCCCGCCTCCTCCCAGTCGATCCGAACCGCCATGTCGCACCGTTTTTCGCTCGCCGTCGCCGCCCTCCTCGCCGCTTCCCCGATCGTCACGCACGCCCGTCCGCTGTCGCGGCCGCCGGTCGAACGCGAGTTCAAAAGCTGGTCGGTCGTCTGCGACAACGGCAATCGCTGCATCGCGGAAAGTCACGCCGACGATATCGAGGATGCACGCGCCGGCCTGATCCTGCGCGTGACGCGCGACGCCGGCCCGGACGCGCAACCGTCGCTCGACCTTTACGCATCGGCGCCGATCGACTTGCGCACGGCCCGCGTCGACGGCCGACCGTTCGATGCGATGCCGGCGCAATGGCATACGTTCGGCGACAAGACCGACGACGAAGCCCGCCCGTTCCGGATCCGGACCAACGATCCGGCCACGGTGGCCGCGTGGCTGGCCGCGGCGCGTAATGCCCAACTGCTGAGCCTCGGCGATCCGGCATCGGCGCCCACCGCGCGTACGCCGTTGTCGGGATTGAATGCCGCGTTGCTGCTGATCGACGATACGCAGGGCCGCGTCGGCACGGTCACGGCGCTGTCGCGCCCCGGCGCCCGGCCTGCGTCGTCGGTGCCGGCCGCGCCCGCGTTGCCGCCCGCGGTCACGCCCGCGCCGCCGGCCGACTCGACCCTGTCGAGCGCCGAACAGCGGCCGCTCGTCGACGCCGTCTTCGCGAAATTCGGCGCCGACGTGAAGCAATGTGCGGCCGAGGTCGAAGACGAAATGTCGGCGAGCGACCGCAGGAAAGCGTCGCGCGCCGTCGCGATTTCGTCCGACGAGGCGCTCGTCGCGATCCCGTGCCAGACCAGCAGCCTGTATAACCACACCGACCTGTGGTATCGCGTGCGCCGCACCGCGCCGTACATGCCGGCCGCGATGAATTTCGGCGAGAACGCGAGCGCGGGCCTCGATTCGGCGTCGTTCGCGAACGAGCTGACCGACGCCAGTTACGATTCCGCCCGCGCGACGCTGTCGAGCACGGTCAGATTGCGCAGCGCCGGCGATTGCGGCTCGACCGCATCGTGGGTCTTCGACGGCCGGCGCTTCGTGCTCGACGGCCTCGCCACGCACAGCACCTGCAACGGCCTGTTCGAGGCTCGATGGCCGCGCCTGTATCGCCGGGCCGACGCGGCCGGCAGCCCGCACTGACGCGTCACGTCACGCGGCACCGACGATCGAGATCGAGAATCCGTCCCAGCCCTTCTGCCCGACCGTCTGCACGGCGGTCGTCATGAGTGCGGGCTCGGCCGCGAGGCGCGCGAACCCGTCGCGCACGCCGACCACGTCCGGCTCGCGATTGCCCGGATCGGCGACGCGCCCGTTTCGCACGACGTTGTCGACGACGATCACCGTGCCGGGCCGCGACAGCTTCAGCGCCGCGTCGAGATAAACGGCGTTGTTGTCCTTGTCCGCATCGATGAAGACGAAATCGAACGGCGCCTCACCGGCTTCGACGAGCCGCGCCAGGCTGTCCTTCGCACTGCCGACCACCACCGACACGACCGCCGCCAAGCCGGCGCGCGCGATGTTCTGCGTCGCGACCTTCGCGTGTGCCGGGTTCAGCTCGAGCGTCACGAGCGAGCCGCCCGGCGGCAACGCGCGCGCCAGCCAGATCGTGCTGTAGCCGCCGAGCGTGCCGACTTCGAGAATCCGCCGCGCGCCGCGGATCGTCGCGAGCAGTTGCAACAGCTTGCCCTGATTCGGCGCGACGTTGATCGCGGGCAGCCCGGCCGCGTCGCTCGCCGCCAGCGCGGCATCGAGCGCAGCGTCGGACGGCACGAGCGTCGCCGACAAATACGCATCCACCTGGTTCCATCGATCCTGATCCATCGCGCACCTCTCGTCTGCGGAAAAAAACATTCTATGCGCCGCGCCCGATAAGCAACACACCATTCGTTCTAAGGGCAGCCGCGCACGTGCTCCTATAATCGCCGGACGGCAGGACCCTCGACCTTCACAACAACAAACGGAGCACCCATGACCGATCAGGCCAATTCGAACTGGCGCCTCGAAACCATCGCCGTGCATGGCGGTTATCGTCCCGACCCGACCACGCGCGCGGTCGCCGTCCCGATCTACCAGACCGTTGCGTACGCATTCGACGACACGCAGCACGGCGCCGACCTGTTCGACCTGAAGGTCCAGGGCAACATCTACACGCGGATCATGAATCCGACGACGGACGTGCTCGAGCAGCGGATCGCCGCGCTCGAGGGCGGCATCGGCGCCCTCGCGCTCGCATCGGGACAAGCCGCCGTCACGTATGCGATCCAGACGATCGCCGAAGCAGGCGACAACATCGTGTCCGCGAGTTCGCTGTACGGCGGTACCTACAACCTGTTCGCGCATACGCTGCCGCAATACGGGATCGCCACGCGCTTCGCCGATCCGCGCGATCCTGCATCGTTCGCACCGCTGATCGATGCGCGCACGAAGGCGATCTTCGCGGAATCGGTCGGCAACCCGCTCGGCAACGTCACCGACATCGCCGCGCTCGCGGAGGTCGCGCATCGCCACGGCATCCCGTTGATCGTCGACAACACGGTGCCGTCGCCATACCTGCTGCGCCCGTTCGAACACGGCGCGGACATCGTCGTGCACTCGCTGACGAAATATCTCGGCGGGCATGGCACGAGCCTCGGCGGCGCGATCGTCGATTCGGGCAAGTTCCCGTGGGCCGAGCACGCGGACCGCTTCAAGCGGCTCAACGAGCCGGACGTCAGCTATCACGGCGTCGTCTATACCGATGCGTTCGGGCCGGCAGCCTATATCGGCCGCGCCCGCGTGGTGCCGCTGCGCAACATGGGCGCGGCGATCTCGCCGTTCAATGCGTTCCAGATCCTGCAGGGGATCGAGACGCTCGCGCTGCGCGTCGAGCGGATCAGCGACAACGCGCTGAAGATCGCGCAACACCTCGCGCGCCACGAGCACGTCGAATGGGTGAACTACGCGGGCCTGCCCGATCACCCCGACCATCCGCTCGTCGCGCGCTACCTGTCGGGCCGTGCGCCGGGCATCCTGACGTTCGGCGTGAAGGGCGGACGCGACGGCGGCGCGAAGTTCCAGGATGCGCTGAAGCTGTTCACGCGGCTCGTCAACATCGGCGATACGAAGTCGCTCGCGACGCACCCGGCATCGACCACGCACCGTCAACTGTCGCCGGCCGAACTCGCGAAGGCCGGCGTGAAGGAAGAAACGGTGCGGCTGTCGATCGGCATCGAGCATATCGACGACCTGCTCGCCGATCTCGACCAGGCGCTCGCGCAGCTTTGACCGGAACGGGCGGGCCGGATTGCAGGTGCGCCCCGCATCAAACCGCTTGACCCTGGAGCGGCTTCAAGGTGTTCAATCTCCGGTTGATGCCGGAGCGACGCCCGGCGCGTACGATCGTGCCACGCAGCCTCCGCTGCGACACGCCAACCGCCGAGAGGCCTCATGACACCGACCGCGAAGCTTGCGCTGCTCACGTTACCGCCCGTGCTGGCGGCCTGTCTCGGCGCCCTCGCGGCCGCGTGGCGCGCGCCCGGCCCGAAAACGTCGAGCGTGATCCAGCATTTCACCGGCGGCATCGTGTTCGCGGCCGCCGCGCTCGAACTGCTGCCGCAAGACCGTGCGCATGCGCTGTTTCCAGTCGTCGTCGGCTTCGTGCTCGGGATCGCGCTGATGCTGGCGATTCGCGCGCTGTCGGGTGCGATCGAGACGCGCTTCGAGGACGCGCGCTTGCCCGTGAGCCTGATCGTCGTCACGGCGATCGACCTCGTCGTCGACGGCCTTGTGCTCGGCATCGCCTTTTC
This sequence comes from Burkholderia sp. MSMB1072, assembly GCF_001524725.1. Classification (NCBI taxonomy): domain Bacteria; kingdom Pseudomonadati; phylum Pseudomonadota; class Betaproteobacteria; order Burkholderiales; family Burkholderiaceae; genus Burkholderia; species Burkholderia sp. MSMB1072. Next base: position 40,892 of record NZ_LOYC01000006.1, on the reverse strand, counting down.
CGCGAGCGACGCAAGCGGCATCATCCTTGCCGTCGCGCTGACGCTCGAGGTGCTGTTCCTCGCGCTGTCGGTCAGCGCGGCGCTGGCCGCGGCCGGCACCGGCCGCACGCCGTCGATCGTCGTGCCGGTCGCGCTCGCGGCGCTGCTGAGCCTCGCGGCCGTTGCAGGCAATGCGGCGTTCGCGGGACTGCCGGCGAATATCTATGCGGCGCTTCTGGGGCTGGGCACCGTCGCGCTGTTGTACCTCGTCGTCGAAGAACTGCTGGTCGAAGCGCACGAGGTACCCGAAACGCCGTTCGCGACGGCCTCGTTCTTCATCGGCTTCATCGCGTTCTTCCTGATCGAGGGATCCGTGAAGGCCGGGTAGGCCGCGCGCGACGGCGTGACGGTGTGACGGCTACCACGTCGTCGCGCCGGTCGGCCAGGTATCGACGATGCGCGTGCCGTTGACCGGCGTGACACCCTCGCTGCGCAGCGCGGTCCACAGGTCGATCGCATGTTCGCGCGATTTTCGGGTGCCGTCGTCGGTCAGCACGTTCAACGCGATCACTTCGTCGCGTGTCGTCAGTTGCAATTGCTCCTTCAGCTTGCGCGACTGATGCGACACGGTACGAACGTCGCCGAGCACGATCCGTTTCGCCGCGACGGTCGACGCGTCGCCGGCATCGGCCGGCACGAACGTCAGCCAGCCAGCGGCGACTTCGCATTGTCCGCGCGCGAACGTCGCGGTCCACGCGCCAGCCGGCACGGCCGCCAACTCGCAGCGCATCCGCTCGCTCGCGCGGCGACCGACGTCGTGCGCCGGCGCGTGCGACAGCGCACGTTCCGGCCAGCCTGCCGCCATCGCGGCCGTCGACATCAGGTACGCGGCCAGCACGATCCCTTTCGCGACATTGCGCATCGCACTCTCCTTTCCGTGCATGAACGATCAAAGCCCCGCGAAGCGGTTGTCGTGCGCATCGACCAGCGGCGACTTCTCGCCGCGATGAACGGCCGCGCGATGAATCTCCCGATTGCGAGCGACGGCGGCCGGGCTCGCCGGATAGTCGTGAGTCGGGCTCGGGATCACGCCGTCGTGACGCGCGCGCACCAGCTCCTGAATCACGTCCTGACGGCGCTTCGGCTGCGCGGCCACGGCCTGCGAGAAGGCCACGATCGACAGTGCGGCAACGGTGACGGCGATCGTCGGGCGTGGAATGTTCATCTGGATAGCTCCTTATTGGAATGCCGTGACGGGAGCGCTCACTTTGATCCTGCGGCGGTGCGGATTCGTGATCGCTTCATGACGGTTTCGTCACCGTTCCGCCACGCGCGCCACGTGACGAAAATTTCATGTTCCGATCAGGTTCGCGATGGGCCGTGCCGCTACGATCGGAACGGTAGCGGGCCCTGCCCGTTCCCATCCACGCAGCGGGTCGCTGCCGTACGGCACGATCGCGCATTAGGCCCGGGCTCGTCGAGTGCCGGGCCGTTTTTTACGCGTGTCCGACGATTCACCGCGCGGATTGGCGCTGCGGGAACAGGCATGGATGCGTTTTCACATACAGGTTCGGATTGCCGCAGCGGTGCCCCGCATAGTCGATCTGCTCGCCAGGCATCGTGCCGGCCGGCACCGGCTTGCGCGTGGCGGCCGGCGCAGTTGCCGTGGTACTGGAGCGTGTCGACGATGCGCAGCCCGCGAACGACGGAACGGTCAGGACCGCGATCAAGGCGAGACGAATGGCAGGACGGTGCAATTTTCGATCCGGAATGAGGCTTGAACGGCGCCGCCCGCTATCGGTACTGCAGTGGCGACCGGCACGAACGCCGCCGGCTCGGTCGGCCAACGGCAGACTTCATGTTCCGCTTCCCGCTCATCGCACCGATGACGCGAACATGACGGTTGCGTCATGTCGAACGAGTCCGCACGGCGCACTGGCGCGCGCCGCAATCTGACGCATTTTTCATCTCGCGATCACGATCGCGCACGGCCGCTTTCGCATACTGGGTCCATGGTTCGCCACCCGGCGGCCGCGATCAAGGAGAGCATCGATGAAAACCGCAAAACTCGCAGCATGGTTCGTCACCGCCACGCTGTCGCTCGGCATGGCCACGCAGGCCGCGCTCGCCCAAACGCAAACGCAAACGCAAGGCAAGTCCCGCTCGCAGGTCGTCAACGAACTGAAGCAGGCGCAGCACGACGGGGTCGTGCCGACGAGCAAGACGCAGTACCCGCCGACCGGCGAGATCGTTGCACGCAACAAGGAACTGCACGGAATTTCGGTGCATGGCGGCGAGAAGAAGCCGCAGACCGACAATCACGACGACCTGACCGCGAAGCAATGACGCCCAGCCCCACGGCCGCAGGCAACGCGCCGCGCGCGGCTGCCTTGCGGCGAACGCGCGGGCGTGTGCGCCCGCGCCGTCAGGTGCCGATGGCGGCCGGCCGTTCAGGCGCGGCCGGCCGTCGCGGAAAGCGCAGCCAGAAGGTCGTGCGGCGACCCGGCTCGCTGTCGACGCCGCATTCGCCGCCGTGATTGTCCATGATCGACCGGACGATCGCGAGGCCGAGCCCCGTGCCCGACGCCGAATCGTGCCGCGACGGATCGACGCGATAGAAGCGCTCGAAAATCCGCCCGACGTGCTCCGCCGCGATGCCGGGCCCCGTGTCCGACACGGCGATCGTCGTCGCGCCGCCCTGCTCGACGCAATCGATCGTCACGACGCTGCCGCGCGGCGCATAGGTCAGCGCATTCGACAGCAGGTTGCTCAACGCGCGCTGGTACAGCGTCAGATCCGCATCGACCCATGCATGGCCGTCGACCTTCACCGTCACGCCCTCGTCTTCCGCAAGCGGCTCGTAGTAGCCGGCCACCCGCCGGGCCTCCTCCGCCGCATTCAGGCGCCGCACATCGATCGACGTGCCGGCCTGCTCCGAACGCGCGAGAAACAGCATGTCCTCGATCATCCGCGACAGCCGCTGGTATTCGTCGATGCTCGACTCGATCACGCTCCGGTATTCGTCCGCGCTGCGCGGTTGCGACAGCACGACCTGCGCGGCCGCCTGCAGGTTCGTCAGCGGCGTGCGCATGTCGTGCGCAAGATTCGACGAGAACTGGCTCAGCCGCGTGAACGATTCGTTCAGCCGCGCAAGCATCCCGTTGAACGCATGCTCGAGTTCCTTCAGCTCGCCTGACGTATCGAGTTCCGGCAGCGGATGCGCGAGCCGGCTCGTCGACATCTGCTCGGCGCGCGCCGCGAATCGTCGCAGCGGGCTCAGCCCGAGCGCCGCGACGCCGTATGCGATCGCGGCCGCGAGCACCACGCCGAACACCTCGATCACGACGATCGTATAAGCGTGCGTGCGCAACAGCAGCACGTCGGCGCTGCGGTCGTATTGCACGGCGACGCGCACCACGGGCGCCCCGGCGCCGGCGAGCGGCACGCCCGTCAGCAGATACCGGTGCCGCACGCCGGGCGCGGCGATGCCGACCGGCACGCGCCCGGCGTTCGTCGACAGCAGCGGCGCATACGGGCGGAAGCCCGGCGTGCCGACGAGGCGCGCACCGCCGGCATCGAAGATCGCGAGATCCATGTTCGGATGCCCGTGCAACTGGTCGATCCAGATATCGGCGTTGCGCGCGACGTCGGCCGTCGTGCGCGCCTCGGCCAGATGCGCCCCCAGTGCGGCGGAAATGCCGGCCATCTGCTCGGCCGCCGTGGCTTCGACGCGGTTGCTCAGCGCCTCGTACAGTGCGACGCCGCTCGACGCGAGGATCACCGACGTCGACAGGATGATCAGCGCGGTCAGGCGGCCGCGCAGCGTGCGCGGCAGCAGGCGCGCAATCATGCGGCCGCGCCGCCGCGCGTTTCGAGCACGTAGCCCATCCCGCGCACCGTGTGGATCAGCTTCGGTTCGTACGCGTCGTCGATCTTCGAGCGCAGCCGGCGAATCGCCGAATCGACGACGTTCGTGTCGCTGTTGAAGTTCATGTCCCACACCTGCGACGCGATGGTCGCGCGCGGCAGGATCTCGCCTTCGCGGCGCATCAGCAGCCACAGCAGCGCGAACTCCTTCGCGGTCAGCAGGATCGTGTCGCCCTGCCGCGTGGCCTTGCGGCGCGTCAGGTCGAGTTCGAGATCGGCCACGCGCAGCGTGTTCGAGTCGCGCGGCTGGCCGCGCCGCAGGATCGACTTGATGCGCGCGGTCAGCTCGACGAAATCGAACGGCTTCGCGAGATAGTCGTCCGCGCCGAGTTCGAGCCCCTTCACGCGATCGCCGACGTCGTCGCGCGCGGTGAGGAACAGCACGGGCGTCGACTTGCTGCGCCGCAGGTTCTGCAGCAGCGTCCAGCCGTCCTGCCCGGGCAGCATCACGTCGAGTACGAGCAGGTCGTACTCCTCCGTTTCGGCCTGGTGCTGGCCCGTGATGCCGTCCTCGACCCAGTCGACGACGTAGCCGGCCTCGGTCAGGCCCTTGCGCAGATATGCGCCCGTCTTCGGTTCATCCTCGACAATCAGAATTCGCATCACGCATTACCCTTGAAGAAACCCAGCCGGCGCAGCACGCGCGCACAGACGCCGCCGCGCAACGCCGTGCGCCACGACACCGCATGGCTGACACGGTACAGCACCGGCAGCACCAGCAGCGTCAACGCCGTGGACGACAGGATACCGCCGATCACGACCGTTGCGAGCGGGCGCTGCACCTCGGCGCCGGTGCCGGTCGCGAACGCCATCGGCAGGAAGCCGAGCGATGCGACCAGCGCGGTCATCAGCACGGGCCGCAGCCGCGTGAGCGCGCCGTCGCGCACGGCCGCGTCGAGCGGCATCCCTTCGTCGCGCAGGTTGCGGATGAACGAGATCATCACGAGCCCGTTGAGCACGGCCACGCCGGACAGCGCGATGAAACCGACCGCCGCCGTGATCGACAGCGGAATCCCGCGCAGCCACAGCGACACGACGCCGCCGCTCAACGCGAACGGAATGCCGGTGAACACCAGCAGCCCGTCCTTCACGTTGTTGAACATCACGAACAGCAACACGAACACCATGAACAGCGCGAGCGGCACGACGAGCTTCAGGCGCTCGCTCGCGCTTTGCAGCTGCTCGAATTGCCCGCCCCACGACACCCAGTACCCGGCCGGCACACGCACGTCCTGCTGCAACTGCTCGCGCGCATCGGCGACGAACGAGCCGACGTCGCGGCCGCGCACGTTCGCGCTGACCACCACCCGCCGCTTGCCGTCCTCGCGGCTGATCTGGTTCGGGCCCGGCGCCACGTCGATCGTCGCGAGCTCCGCGAGCGGCACGTACGGCGCCGCCGCGAGCGGCGCGCTGGCGCCCGCGGCCGGCGCGGGCAGCGCGATCGGCAGCCGCTTGATCGCCTCGATGTCGGAGCGCAGCTCGTCGGGCAACCGCACGACGATGTCGAAGCGGCGGTCGCCCTGGAACAGCGTGCCGGCCTTCCGCCCGCCGACGGCCGCGGCCACCGAATCCTGCAGGTCGGCGACGCTCACGCCGTAGCGCGCGAGCTTGTCGCGGTCGAGGTTGACGGTCAGCACCGGCAGGCCCGTGGTCTGCTCGACCTTCACCTCCGACGCGCCCGGCACCTTCTGCAGTGCAGCCGCGATCTGCTCGCCCGTCCGGTTCAACACGGCCATGTCGTCGCCGAAGAGCTTCACGGCGACGTCGCTGCGCACACCCGAGATCAGCTCGTTGAAGCGCAGCTGGATCGGCTGCGAAAACTCGTACGCGTTGCCCGGCAGCTCGGCGAGCGCGTCCTCGATCTCGCGCACGAGCCGGTCGCGCGGCTTCTTCGGATCGGGCCACGTGTCGGCCAGCTTCAGCATGATGTAGCCGTCCGACAGGTTCGGCGGCATCGGGTCGGCCGCGATCTCGGCCGTGCCGGTGCGTGCGAACACGCGCTCGATCTCGGGGAAGCGTGCCTTCAGCGTCTTCTCGATCGACTTCTGCATCTCGACCGACTGCGACAGGCTCGTGCCGGGAATCCGCAGCGCGGACACGGCCAGGTCGCCCTCGTTCAGGCTCGGGATGAACTCGCTGCCGAGGCGCGTCGCCAGCCCCAGCGTGACCAGCACGATCGCGCCCGCCCCGGTCATCACGCGCGCCGGGCGCGTCATGAACGCGGCGAGCACCGGTTCGTACGCGCGCCGCGCCCAGCCCATCAGCCGGTTTTCCTTCTCCTCGACCCGCTCGCCGATGAACAACGCGACGGCCGCCGGGATGAACGTGACGGTCAGCACCATCGCGGCGGCGAGCGCCATCACGACGGTCGTCGCCATCGGGTGGAACATCTTGCCTTCAACGCCGGTCAGCGCGAAGATCGGCAGGTACACCACCATGATGATCAGTTGCCCGAAGATCAGCGCGCGGCGCGCCTCCTGCGAAGCGCCGAACACTTCGGCAAAACGCTCGGCGCGCGTGAGCGGCCGCCCGGCCGCCGCCTGCGCATGCGCGAGCCGCCGCACGCAGTTCTCGACGATCACCACCGCGCCGTCGACGATGATCCCGAAGTCGAGCGCGCCGAGGCTCATCAGGTTGGCGCTCACCTTCGCGTTGACCATCCCGGTGAAGGTCATCAGCATCGACAGCGGAATCACGAGCGCGGTGATCAGCGCCGCGCGGATGTTGCCGAGGAACAGGAACAGCACGGCTATCACGAGCACCGCGCCTTCGAGCAGGTTCTTCTTCACCGTCGCGACGGCCTTCTCGACGAGCACCGTGCGGTCGTACACCGGAATCGCCCTCACGCCGGCCGGCAGCGTGCGGTTCACGTCCTCCATCTTCGCGGCGACGGCCTTCGACACCGTCCGGCTGTTCTCGCCCATCAGCATGAACACCGTGCCGAGCACGACTTCCTCGCCGTTCGACGTCGCGGCGCCGGTGCGCAGTTCGCGGCCGATGTCGACCGCGCCGACGTCCTTCATCCGCACCGGCACGCCGCCGACGTTGGTCAGCACGATGTTCGCGATGTCGTCGACGGTGCGCGCCTGGCCCGGTACGCGCACGAGATACTGCTCGCCGCGCTTTTCGATGTAGCCGGCGCCGACGTTGTCGTTGTTGCGCTCCAGCGCGCGCACGACGTCGGCGAGCGTCAGCCCGTACGACATCAGCTTCGCCGGGTTCGGTGCGACGCGGTACTCCTTCACGTAGCCGCCGATCGAGTTGACCTCGGTCACGCCGCGCACGTTGCGCAACTGCGGCCGCACGGCCCAGTCCTGCAGCTCGCGCAGGTCGGCCGCCGTATAGCGCGTGCCGTCGGGCTTGCGCGCGCCGGCGTCGGCCTCGACGGTCCACAGGTAGATCTCGCCGAGGCCCGTCGACGTCGGCCCCATCGCGGGCGCGATGCCGGCCGGCAGCTTGTCCTTCGCTTCCTGAATGCGCTCGTTGACGAGCTGCCGCGCGAAGTAGATGTCGGTGCCGTCCTTGAAGATCACGGTGACCTGCGACAGCCCGTAGCGCGAGATCGAGCGCGTCTGCTCCAGCGCCGGCAGCCCGGCCATCGCGGTCTCGACCGGATAGGTGATGCGCTGCTCGGCCTCGAGCGGCGAGTAGCCGGGCGCGGACGTGTTGATCTGCACCTGCACGTTGGTGATGTCGGGCACCGCGTCGATCGGCAGGCGCTGGTAGCTGAACACGCCCAGCGCGGCCACGGCCGCGATCGCCAGCATCACGAGCCAGCGGTGCGCAATCGCAAAGCGGATCAGGCGCTCAAACATGTCGGGATTCCTTGAAGCGGAGCACGGACGTCCTCACCGGACGGGCCGAGCGGCCGGTCGACCGGCCGCTCGGAAAGCAAGCCGCATGAAGAGCCGCCAGCCTCGCCACGGCGCATGCGTATTGCCGCTCATTCATGTTCCGCGCTCCCCTTGCCGAGTTCCGCCTTCAGCACGAAGCTGTTCGACGCCGCGTATTCCTGGCCAGGCTGGAGCCCCTTCAGCACTTCCGTCGCGCGTTCGTCGCGCCGCCCCGTCTCGACGGCTTGCGCGACGAAGCCTTTCGGCGAGCGCACGAACACCGACGGCGCGCCGTCGACGTCCTGCAGCGCGTCGCTCGCGACCGCGAGCGGCACGCCCTGCGCACCCGCATCGACCGACACGTTCACGAACATCCCCGGGCGCCACACGCGGTCCGGGTTCGGCAGCACGACGCGCGCCGGCGCGGTGCGCGTCTGCTCGCCGAGCAGCGACCCCACGTACGCGATCGGGCCGCTCGAACGCGATTCGAACGCGGTCGCGATCACCGTCGCGTCGCGGCCGACGCGTACGTCGTCGAGCCGCTGCGCGGGCACCGCCATCTCGGCCCATACGGTGGACAGGTCGGAAATCACGAACATGCTCGCGTCGGCGGCGATCGCCTCGCCGGGCGTCGCATGTTTCTCGACGATCGTGCCCGCGAACGGCGCGCGCAGTTCGTAACGGTTCAGCGCGCCCGCGCCGACTGGCGCGTTCAGCGCGGCGAGCTTCTGCCGCGCGTTCTGCACGGCGATCTCGGCCTCGCGCAACTGCACCTGGGCCTGCTGGTAATCCTGCTCGGCCGAAATCCGTTCCTGCCACAGCGTGCGTTCGCGCTCGTAGGTCGCGCGCGCCCCCGCCAGACGGCGCTCGGCCGTCAGCAACTCGCTGCGGCGGTCGGCCAGATCGGTGCTCGCGATCACCGCGAGCACCTGCCCCTTCGCGACGTTCTGCCCGAGCGACGCCGACACCTGCTCGACGATGCCGGCCACGCGCGGCACCACGTGCGCGGTGCGATCCTCGTTGAACTTGATCTCGCCCGGCAACTGGAACGGCGTCGCGATCTGCGCGGGGCCGGCCTTCGCAAGCGCGATCCTCGACGTCGCGAGTTGCGCGTCGCTCAGCGCGATCGCACCGTCGGCGCGCGCGAACGGGAACGATGCCGCATCGTTGCCAGCCTTCACGTCGATCGTCGCATCGAACACGTGCGGCTTCGCGATCGACTGCGCCGACACGAACTTCCGGCCGGCCACGTCGAACCGCAACGGTTCGCGCGTACGGTCGTACCGCACCAGCGTGCCGGACACGGTCACGCCGTCGATCGCAGGCTTGCCGTCGACGAATGGATAGACGACGAGCCGCGCGTCGCCGGGCTTTTCCGTCATCACGATCTCGACCGACAGCTTGCCGCGCTCGAGCACGACACCGCCGCGCGCGCCGGCGCCCTCGGCCGGTTGCGCGGCATCGGCGGCCGTCGGCGCCGATGCGCCGCCGCCGCCCCGCGCGACGGCGAGCGCGCCGATCACGATCCCTGCGCCGCCGAGCACGGCGGCCGCCATAACGAAGATTCTGCTGCGTGACATGATGATCCTTCCGGTGAGAGCGGCGCTTAGCGCGCGACGGCCGCGAGCGGCGTGCCGACGAGCCGGCCGATATCGGCGCGAGCCGCATGGGCGCCGGCGAGCGCACGGACGTATTGCGACTGCCCCAGGAACAGCGTGCGCTGCGCGTCGAGCACGTCGAGGAAGCTGAACTTCCCGAGCTCGTAGCCGCGCGACATCGCGTCGAGCGCAAGACGCGCGGCCGGCAGGATGTCGGATTTCAGCCGCTGCGCTTCCTGCTCGGCGGCCTCGAAATTCGCGTACGCCTGCGCGAGCTCCAGCCGCAGGCGCGTGCGTTCGCGATCGAGATCGGCGTTCGCGCGCTCGGCCTTGTGCGTCGCCTCGAGCAGCGCACCCCGGTTCGTGTTGAACAGCGGAATCGGAATCGATATGCCGACCACGGCCTGATTGTCGGGCACGCCGCCCGTGGTCACGCGCTTCACGCCCGCGCTAACCGTCACGTCCGGAACGCGGCGCGCGCGTTCGAGCGACACGGCCGCATTCGCGCGCAGCAGCTCGGCGCGCGCGACCCGCGCGAGCGGTGCGTCGTCGAGCTGCGCGGTCAACGCGGACAGCGGCTCGACCGGCGGCACGTTTTCCAGGTCGCCGCGCACCGCGAGCCGGTCGCTGCGCGCTTCGCCCATCACGGCGTTCAGCTTCTCGCGCGCAACCTCGACACGGCCGCGCGCGGTCACCACTTCGATCTGCACGCCGGCCGCCGCGACCTGCGCCTTGGTCGCCTCGACCGGCGACACCTTGCCGGCCTGCGCGCGGCGCGCCGCGAGATCCGCGGAGCGCGCGGCGATCGCGGCCGATTCCTCGGTCACCTGTAGCTGGCGCTGTGCGGCGAGCAGCCCGTAGAACGCGGCGATCACGTCGGCGCGCACCGCGGCGCCCTGCTCGTCGAGCGAGGCGCTCGCCGCCTCGCGGCCGTACGACGCGACGTCGAGCCGCGCGCGGCGCTTGCCGCCCAGTTCGATGGCCTGGCCGATCATCGCGGTGGACGTGCGTTCGGCGCGGCTGAAGCCTTCCTGCAGGAACGACACTTCGGGATTCGGGCGCGCGCCGGCCTGCATCAACGCGCCGGCCGATGCATCGACGTCCGCGCGCGCGCCGCGCAGCGCCGGATTGTTCCGCGCCGCGACCGCGAGCGCATCGGACAGCGTCAATGACGGCGCAGGAAGCGCGCCGGATGGCGGTGCGCCGATCGGCGTCGCGCTGCCGGCTGCGGTCGTGGCCGGCCCCGGCGTCGGCGACGGCTGTGCATGAGCCGTCGCGGCCATCGCGAAGACGATGGCCGCGGCGAGGTTGAGCTTGAGCATGTTCGGTTCTGCGGTAACGGTTCGCGACCGATGCTACGGACCGGCCGCAGTGCGAACATGAGGCGAAGATGATATTTTCGTCATGTCGGGTGCAGCGGCACGCAGGCGTGCGACCGCCCTGCGGGAACGGCATGCCGCGTCGAAGATCGGGAGGACGGGTTGAACTTACGGCGCGACGCGTGCGCGGCAGGCCCGCGCACTCGGATCAGGCGAGCCCTTGCTTCGCGCGCCGCCGCTGCACGAGCCAGTCGAGCAGTTGCTGCCCGTCGCGTTCGCCGAACCAGCGCGCGTGCCCGATCAGGTAGCCGTCGTACGCGATGTCGACGATCGCCGGCGCATCGATGATGCAGCCGAAATACGCGACTTCCGACAGCGCGAACTCCGTATGCACGATCGGCAGCAGCGCGACCAGCGCCGCATACGCGTCGTCGCTCAACGGTTCGAGCGATTCGTAGCCGTCGAGCAGCGCGTCGATCTGGTCGTATTCGACGCGCCGCGCATCGGCCTGCGCCATCCAGTCGACCGTATTGCGCTCGATCGCGAGCGCGAGGTCCATGACCGCGCAGGTGCGGTCAGACAAGCCGAAATCGAGCACGGTCCGGACCTGCGCGCCGGGCCCCGCCTCGGTCCACAGCAGGTTCGACGCGTGCCAGTCGCCGTGCGTCCACAGCGGCGGCAACGCCGGCAGCAGCGGCACGAGGCGCGCGTGATACGGGCCGATCGCGTCGGCCACGTCGCCACGCCAGTCGCGCGAGCCGAGCGCACGCACGAGCAGCGGCTGCGCGTCGACCCAGCGCTCGAGCGCGCCCGCCAGATCGGCGCACGACAGCACGCGAAAGCTCGACAGCAGCGTGCGCACGGGCCGCGCGGGCGCATCGTAGCCGGCCGACGCGCGATGCAGCTCGGCCAGCGCGCGGCCGGCCGCATACGCATGCGATGGATGCGTGAACGGCTGCCACGACATCACGCCGCGATACGGATCGACGCCGGGTGCGAGCACGTGCACCTCGTACGTCCATTCGCCGGACGCGAACGCGGTCGCACCGTTGCGATCGGCCAGCACGTCCACCACCGGCATCCCGCGCGCGCGCAGATGCGCGATGAAGCGATGCTCTTCCTCGAGCCCGGCGACATCGCGCAGGCTCGCGTGATGACGCTTGACGAACAACCCGCGCCCGTCGGCCATCCGCACCAGCACGGCTGCCGCGAACTGCCGCGGGCTGTGCCACGTCAGCCTCACCGGTTCGCCCGCGCCGTCGATCCGCGCGAGCACGGCCGCCACTTCGTCGTGCGTGATCAGCGGCCAGTCGCGTTCGGCCTGCTCGCCATCGACGCCGAATTGCGGCGGCGCGACGTCGCGCGACAGGGGGCCGTCCGGCTCGAGGGGGAATGACATGAACGGCGTTGCTCCGTAGTTGAATCCGTGCGCGGATCAGCGCGGGCCGCCGGCGGCCGCGCGCAATGCGGCGGCCGTCAGGCTCCAGTCGCGCCAGCCGACGACGGCCAGCCCGATGAACAGCGCATAGAGTCCGGCCGTCAGATACAGTTCCTTGAACACGAACATCCCGACGTACACGACGTTCACGACGATCCACAGTCCCCACGACGCGATGTAGCGCCGTGCGGTCCAGTATTGCGCGACGAGGCTGAACGCGGTCAGCGACGCATCGACGAACGGCAGCGCCGCATCGGTCCAGCGCGCCATCATCCCGCCGAGCAGCGCGCTGCCGACGACGGCCGCGATCAGGTCGGGCAGCATCTGCCGGGGCCGCACGCCGGTCACGGGTGCGACATCGCCGGCCGGCGCCGCCTCGCCGTCGGCACCGCCGGCGGCCTCGCGCGCGCGCTGCGCGAGCCAGCGCTGCCAGCCGTACACCTGCAGCACCGCGAACGCGCCCTGCAGCAGCATGTCGGAATACAGCTTCGCGTCGAAGAAGATCCAGCCGTACAGCGCGACCGATGCGAGGCCGACCGGCCAGCACAGCATGCGCCGTTTCGCGGTCAGCCAGATCGCGAGCGTGCTGACGATCACGCCGGCGATTTCGAGTGGGGACATCGTCTGTGCTCTCCTGGTGGGCTGCCGGGGCCGCGCGTCACGCGGCCGATTCCGGTCGGTCAGAAATCATAGGTCAACGACACGCGCGCGGTGCGCGGCGCACCCGGGAACAGGTACGCATCGCCCTGCTGCTCGCCTGCGTCGCGCCAGTAGAACTTGTTAAACAGATTGTCCACCGATACGCGCAACACCGTGCGATGGCCGCCGATCTTCGTCGTATAACGCGCGCCGAGATTGAACACGAACCACGACGGCACGCGCGCGGTGCCTTCCTCGTTCGCGTTGCGCGCCGCGCTGTATTCCACGCCGCCGAGCACGTTCAGGCCCGCGATGCCCGGCACCGCGTAGTCCGCATACAGCGACGCGCGCAGCGCGGGCACGTTGATGATCTGGTGTCCTTCGTAGGCCGGCGACCCCGAATCGACCGCGCGGGCGCGAATCGCCGCGACGCTGGCCGTCAGCCCCAGCCGCTCGGTCACGCGCCCGGCGGCGCCGAGCTCGATTCCCTGGTGCCGCTGCGTGCCGCGCTGCACGAACGTGTAGGTCGTGCCGGATGCGTCGGGATCGGCGAACTGGAACGGCTTGCTGATCGAGAACACGGCGGCCGTGAGGCTCAGCCGGTCGAGCCAGTCGTATTTCGCGCCGACCTCGAACTGGTGCGATTCGACGGGCGGCAGGAACGCATACGCGTTGGTCGCGCGCACGGGCGCCTGATCGCCGAGCGACAGCGCCTTGCTGTACGACGCATACAGCGACAGCACGTCCACCGGCTTGTAGACGAGCGCGACCTGCGGCAGGAACACCGAGCGGTCGGTATGTGTCGTATCGCCGTCGAGGCTGCTCCAGCTGCGCTGGCGCAGCAGCACTTCCTTGCCGCCCGCGAGCACCTGCCAGTGCTCGCCGATGCCGATGCGGTCGAGCCCGAACACGCCGTACTGCCACGCATCGAGGCGCGGATACGACGGCCCGGGCGAATTCGGCGACGGCGAGAAGGTCAGGTCCGGCCCGTAGACGTTCTCGCTGCCCACGTAGTCGTACACGGCGTCGGCCATGTGCACGACGCGGCGCTGCACGCTCACACCGAGCGTCAGCTCGTGCCGCAGCGGCCCCGTCGCGAACCTGCCCGTCGTGACCGCGCGCAGATCGTCGTTGCGCCGGTATTCGCCGGGGCTGCGGAAGTCGTATACGTCGTAGTCGCCGTTCGCGCCGAAGAAGAACGGCGACGTCGCGCCGGCCGCGCAGCTTGCCGCGTACGAGCAGCCGTACGCGAACGCGCTGTTGTCGTCGATCATCGTGCGGCTACGGCCGGCGGCGACGTAGGCCTTCCAGTCGTCGTTGAACCGGTAGTCGAAGCGTGCGTTCAGGTTCAGCGCATCGGTCGTCACCGGTTTCGCCCACGGCTGCGTGCCGAGCGCCTTCGACGTCGTCTTGACCGACGGCACGACGGTGCCGCCGAGCAACTGGTAGCCGGGCGCGGAGCGCTGGATCCACTGCTGGAATTCGGCGTTGAGCTGCAGGCTCGCGCGCGGGCCGATGTCCCAGTCGGCGGCGATCGAGCCGAACGTGCGCCGCCCGTTCGTGCCGTCGATATAGGAGTGCATGTTCTCCTTCGCCGCATTGATCCGGAACCCGAACTGATGGTCGGGGCCGAAGCGGCGGCCGAGATCGACGGCCGCCGACGTCGAGCCGCGGCTGTCGACGCCGCCCGTCACGCTCGCGACGTTCGCGGAGCGCTTGGTCACGAAGTTGATCACGCCGCCCGGCGCGACGACGCCGCCATCGATGCCCGCGAGCCCTTTCAGGATCTCGACGCGCTCCTTGTTCTCGAGCGGCACGTTCTGCTCGCCGGACACCGTCAGCCCGTCGATCCGGATCGCGCTCGCGAGATCGACCGGAAAGCCGCGGATCGCGAAGCCTTCGAAATAACCCACCGGCGCATAGTCGTTGACGACCGACGCATCGTTGCGCACGACGTCGCTCAAGCGCTTCGCCTGCTGATCGTCGATCAGCGCGCGCGTGACGACGCTCACCGACGCCGGCGTGTCGCGCAGCGGCGCGTCGTCGAACCCCGCGACCGACGCTTCGCGCGCCCGCAGCGGGTGGCCGCGCTCGCCGCTCACCGTGATCGCGGGCAGCGTCGCGCTGCCGGTCGCGTCGGCGCCCGGCGCGGGCGGGTCGCCCGGTGCCGCGGCAGCCTGCACCGCGAAAAGCGTGACGCCGAGACCGACACCGAGCCCGACCTTCGTGCGCCGCCGTTCGGGCGCCGCTGTTGTTCTATTCACCGTCATTGTTCTGGATGGAAAACTCGCCACTCGACCCTGTCGAAACCCGTTGGAAGCTGCGAAGCGTGCACCCGCCGCCGCGCCCGTCGCCGGACGCGTGCGTCGACGCGGTATTCATCGGACGAACCGGACCATGCGGCGCGCAAGCGGGCCGGCCGGTCGGAACAGCGCAGGATGGGGCATCGGATTCGGATGACGCGCCGGAAACGATGCAGCGGCCGACGGGTCCGCCGGGTGCCTGTCGGCCGGCCGGCTGCCTCGCGCGATCGTGTCATGCGGGGGACGCTTCGAACGCCCCGGTGCGAGCGGCGGGCACTCGCGCCGGCCGTTCGTCGGAACGGCGGCCTGCCCGGCGCGCGACATCGCGGCGTGGCGCGCATTTTACCCCGGGCGGGGCACAGGGCCGAGGAATCAGGCGGAACGGGAAACGGAGAAGGCGGCAACCGGAATCGCGGTTCGGGCGGCACGACGGCGGCGAAGATGCGGGCGCGATTCGCGTCGCGCGTGCCGGCCCCGACGCCGCGTCGTCGTGCGCCGGGCGGAACGTGCCTGGAACCGGCGCGGGAATGGGCGCCTGCTACCGGTTCGTCAGCCGTTCGCTTTAGCCCCCCTGCATCGTCACCTCCATGCCGAGCAGTTTCACGACGGGCTCGTTCATCAAATCGGTCGACGCTATCGTCGACCCGGACGGCATCCGAAAAAAAGC
The DNA here is from genome assembly GCF_001524725.1 of Burkholderia sp. MSMB1072. Lineage (NCBI taxonomy): Bacteria > Pseudomonadati > Pseudomonadota > Betaproteobacteria > Burkholderiales > Burkholderiaceae > Burkholderia > Burkholderia sp. MSMB1072. The sequence goes on along the minus strand of NZ_LOYC01000006.1, from coordinate 25,189 downwards.
AGCAGTCGCGCGCACTTTTCGCGCGGCAAGCCGTCCGCGGTCACATGTCGCAAGCGCGTCAGCAATCGAGCACGAGCGGCTCCGTGGCCCCTTGCGCGGGCCGCGCGACGCACGGCAGCGCGCAGCCGGGTGCGACCGGCGCATCGGGCGTCTGCGCGTAGTCGACCGCGCCCGACAGCACGCGCGTCGCGCAAGTGCCGCACGAACCGGCGCGGCATTCGGACGGCACGGCCACGCGCTGTCCTTCCGCGAATTCGAGCAGCGTGCCGTCGGCAGGCGTCCACGCGGCTTCGCGCCCCGTGCGCCGGAACACCACCGGCACGCTTGCCGCCATGGGCGCGGCGGCCGTGCGGGTCGCACTGCGCGAAACGCTCGACGGCCCGAACGCCTCGAAACGGATGCGCTCGTCCGGCACGTTCAGTGCGCGCAGCCCGTCGTACAGGTCGCGCATGAATGCCGACGGCCCGCACAGGTAGAAGTCGTAGTCGTCGAACGACAGGATCCGCTTCAGTTGCCCGACGTCGATGCGGCCTGCCCGCGCGGCCGCCCCTTCGTGAGGACGACTGTCGAACCAGTGAAGCGACACGCGTGCATCGGCGGCCGCGATGCGCGCCAGTTCCGCGGCAAACGGCCGGTCGGCCGCTTCGCGCGCGCCGTGCACGAACACGACGCGGCGCGACGGCGTGTGGTCGGCCAGCGCCCGGCGCAGCATCGCGACCATCGGCGTGATGCCGATGCCGGCCGACACGAGCACGGCCGGGCGCGGGCTCGCGAGATCGAACGCGAAGCGGCCGCGCGGCATCTGCGCGTCGAGCGTCATGCCTGCCCGCGCATGATCGTGCAGCCACGCCGATACGCGCCCCTCGCGCTTCACGGTGATCCGGTAATGCGTGCCGCCCGGTGCATCGGACAGCGTGTAGCTGCGCATCGACGGCGCGTCGCTGCCCGGCAGCGCGACGCGTAGCGTCAGGTGTTGACCGGCTTCGTACGCAGGCAATGCGCCGCCATCCGCCGGCTCGAAATGGAACGACCGAATCGCGCGCGCCTCGTCGACGATCTTCGCGATGCGCAGCGGCCGCCATGCGGGCGCCGAGGCCGGCGCAGCCGCGGACGGCGCGGGCGCGGCCGCGGCCGGTGCCGCCGCGCCGCCCGACGACGACGCCATCGCCGCGAACTGCGGCGCGCGCTCGACCGCCGACCACCGGAACGGCAGTACCGCCCGCATGCGTCGCACTTCCCGCACATGGAAGCGCACGACGCGTTGCGCACCGTCGAACGACGCGACGACCGGCCCGTCCCACACGATCTCCGCGTGCGCGGCGACATACAGCACGTCGCCGCCGTCGAAATCGACGAACAGCAGCCCCGCGCGCGGATCGTGCTGCAGGTTGCCGAGCGTGTTGAAGAACCGGTTGCCGCTGAAATCGGGCGTCGTCAGCGTGCGTGCATCGTCGACGCGCACGAAGCCCGGCATCCCGCCGCGATGCGACACGTCCGCGCCGCGCGCCGCGCCCGCGTCGGGAGACGTGTTCGCGCTCGCGACGAAGAACGTGTCGGCCTGCGCGAGCAGCGCGCGGTCCGCATCGCTCAGCGCATCCGACACGTCGGGCGCGACGGATGCGTCGACGTCCCGCGCAATGAAGGTCGGCTTGCGGCCCTGGATGTACTTCGCGCAATTGCCGAAGCTCTGCTCGACCGCGATCGTCAGCACATCGCCGTCCGCCGCGCGCACGACGCCGTTCACGCGATTGCGCCGCCGCGTATCGAATTCGATCCCGAGCCCGCCGAGCGGCGCACCCGCCCGCCACGCGCCGGCCAGCGGGTCGCCTGGCAGCGCGCGCGCCGCAATGCGCAGCGTGCGGGCGTCCGGCGACGTGACGAAACCCGGTGCGCCGACCCGCAGCGTCGCCCATGGCTGGCCCTGCGCATCGACGCCGCCGAGCACGAAGAACGGCAGTTGCGCGAAAAAGGTCCGGTGCTGGTCCGGCATGAACCGCCGGATGCCGCGCCGGCCGGCCGCGCCCGCCGCGTCCGTCACGCCCGCGCGCTGCTGCACGGCAAGCTCGCCCGCGTGAAACGGCGTGACCTCGAGTTCCCAGCCCGGTACGACGGCGCTCGGCGTATTCATTGCGTTCTCCTGAACAGGCACGGTGGCCGCGAGCGTCAAGCGGCGAGCAGGCCCGCGCGCGTCGTCGGCATCGCGACGAAGCCCGGCAACGCCTCGATACGCGCCAGCCACGCGCGCACGTGCGGATACGGTTCGAGCGACACGCCGCCTTCCGGTGCGTGCGCGATGTACGTGTACGCGGCGATGTCCGCGATCGTCGGCTGCGCGCCGGCCGCGAACGGCTTGCCGGCCAGCTCGCGATCGATCACGTCGAGCACCTTCGCGGCCGTACGCTTGGCCGCTTCCGGGTCGAGCTGCGCGCCGAACACGGTCACGAGCCGCGCGGCGGCCGGGCCCGACGCGATCGGGCCGGCCGCGTACGACAGCCAGCGCTGCACGACGGCCGCGCCGACCGGATCGTCGGGCAGCCAGTGCGCGTCGCCGTAGCGCTTCGCGAGATACACGAGGATCGCGTTCGAATCGGCGATCACGGTGCCGCCGTCGTCGATCACCGGCACCTGCCCGAGCGGATTGAGCGCGAGAAACGCCGGTTCGCGCTGCGCGCCGGCCGCGAGATCGACGTCGATGGTCGTGGACGGCAGCCCGAGCAGCGACAGGAACAACCGGACACGGTGCGCGTGCCCGGACAACAGGAACGAATAAACGCGGATCGGCGAAGCAGGCTTGCTGGCGGCAGACATGGAAACACTCCGGAATCTCGCGCCGCCGGGGATCGGCGACGAACGGCCCCAGCGTAGCGCTCGCGGTTCGTCGCCAGAAGACGGATAATTGCTGAAACATTATCCGCTTCCATAGGACAATCGACGATGGCCGATTTGCGCGACGTGAACCTGAACCGGCTGGCGATCTTCGTCGCGGTGGTCGATGCCGGCTCGCTGACGGCCGCGGCCGAGCGGCTCGGCCTCGCGAAGACGGTCGTCAGCACGCACATGCAGCGCCTCGAATCCGAGGTCGGCGCGAACCTGCTGGTGCGCACGACGCGGCGGCTGAGCGTGACCGATGCCGGGCGCGTGTTCTACGACGCGTGCCGCGACATCGTGCGCGCCGCCGAAGCCGCGCTCGACACGGTGTCGTCCGACGCCGGGCCGCTGCGCGGCACGCTGCGCGTGAGCGTGCCGATCGATTATGGTGCGCTGGTCGTCGCGCCGGCCGTCGTCGCGCTGCGCGACCGGCATCCGGCGCTCGCCGTCGAACTCGTCGCGAACGACCGCGTCGTCGATCTCGTCGCGGACAACCTCGACGTCGCGATCCGCATCGGCCGCCTCGCCGATTCGAACCATCGCGCGGTGCAGCTCGGCACCTACGAGAAATGGCTGGTCGCGAGCCCGGCGTTCGTTGCCCGCCACGGGCTGCCGCGCGATCCGGATGCGCTCGCCGCGCTGCCGTTCGTGATGTTGTCGTCGCTGCCGCGCCCGCATACGCTCGACCTCGACGACGCGCGCGGCGGCCACGCATCGGTGCGCTGCGTCGCGCCGGTGGTGTCGAACACCGCGACCGCGTGCCGCGCGATCGTGCTCGCGGGCGGCGGTTTCGGGCTGCTGACGGATTTCTCGACCGCGGACGACGTCGCGGCCGGCCGGCTCGTGCGGCTGCTGCCAGGTTGGCGCACGGCGCCGGCCGGGATTCATGCGGTGTATCCGTCCACGCGGCTGCCGTCGCCGAAGGTGCGGGCGTTCATCGATGCGATGAAGGCGCGGCTCGGGCAAACGCCGGTCGCGCCGCCCGCGCGTGCGCCGCGACCGAAGCGCGCGGAGGACTGAGCGGTTAGCCGTCCGTCACATGAATTTCAGGTAGCACTGTTTCTTGGCGACCTCCTCGCGCTTGAATCCTTTATCGCTCATGCACGAAGCAAACTCGTCCGGAAACGGATTCAGATTGAAGATCCTGTCCTGGATGCTGGCGGGGATACCCTGGTCCAGTTGGGCTTGCGCTTCCGCGCAGGTCGCCTTCGCGAAGGAGAGCGTGACGGGTTCCCCGCTGATGCGATTGCGGATTTTTTCATACGCCCCGTCCTTGCAGGCCGCCACTGTGTCCTTCAGGTGCTGTGTATAGAGGGCATCGCGGCAGACGTCGCCTGCCCGGTCCGCATCCCTGAACAGCGCCGCGACCGTTTGCGATTTCCACTCGGTTTCGTAGCGCGTGGTTTCGCTCAACGGCCAGCAGCCGCAGCCCGTCAGCATCAGGACGGAAACAACCGCTCCCGCCGACGTCGCGCGGCGCCACCATCGGTTCCGTACTTGCATGAGTTCCTTGTTATTGATCGACAACCATCCCGTATCGCGGGCGACCGGCCCCAGTCCCGCGCACCTATCCCGCCGCCCCCAACGTCCCCAGCAACACCTTCCTGCAACTCGCGATCATCTGCGCCTCCGGATCGCGATAGCCGGTGAGCAGCCATGCGGCGCCGACGTTCGTCATCGCGCCCACCAGCGCAAGCCCTATCAGCCGCTGCTCGGTGCGCTCCGCTGGCGTCACGGCTTCGCGCGGCACGCCGATCGCCATGATCAGCTTGCCGAAGTCGATCAGCATGCGCTGATACGTCATGTCGGTATCCGCACTCACGCCCATCACCTCGAGCAGCAGCACGCGCGCCGCGCACGGGTCGCGCAGGAACGCGAAGAATGCGGCGAGCCCCGCGTCGACGCGCTCGCGCAGATCGCCGCCGCGCGCGGCGACCGCCTGCGCGACCGCGTCGTGCAGTTGCTGCGCGTGATGCAGATAGGTGCAGCGCAACAGATCCTCGGTGCTGTCGAACGCCGCATAGAAATAGCGATCGTTCAGCTTCGCTTCCTGGCAGATCGACCGCACGGTCGCCTTGCGAAACCCCACCGTGCCGAACACGCGCGTCGCCGCGCGGATCAACGTGTCGCGCCGCTCGGCGGCTCGTACCTCGGGCGCCACGCCGCCATACGCCCGGCCTCTTTTTTCCGTTTCGAGTGCTTTCTCCATTCCGCTATTTGACATCAGGACACCCGAAAACTAAAGTGGTGACGACAAACACCACAATAGACGCGCCGCCGGTGCAGCGCAAGCGGAACGGGAGGAACGACGGATGAAGGGGTTTTCCGGCAAGGTCGCCGCGATCACGGGCGCCGGTTCGGGCATGGGCCGCAGCCTCGCGATCGAGCTCGCGCGGCGCGGCTGCGAGGTCGCGCTCGCCGACGTCGACGAAGCCGGGCTCGCCGGCACGGCGGCCGCGTGCGCGTGGCACGGCGTGCGCGTGAGCACGCGCCGGGTCGACGTCGCCGACCGCGACGCGATGTTCGCGTGGGCCGATTTCGTGCGCGCCGAGCACGGCAAGGTCAATCTGATCTTCAACAACGCGGGCGTATCGCTGGCCGCCAGCGCCGAAACCGCCCGCCTCGCCGATCTCGAATGGATCGTCGGCATCAATTTCTGGGGTGTCGTGCACGGCACGCAGGCGTTCCTGCCGCATCTGCGCGCATCGGGCGACGGGCACGTCGTCAACACCTCGAGCCTGTTCGGGCTCGTCGCGATGCCGACGCAAAGCGCGTACAACGCGACCAAGTTCGCGGTGCGCGGCTTCACCGAGGCGCTGCGGATGGAACTCGAACTCGACGGCGCGCCGGTGAGCGCGACCTGCGTGCATCCAGGCGGCGTCGCGACGAGCATCGTCGACGCAGGCCGCGTCGATGCCAGCATCCACGCACTGACGGGGCAGGACGAAGCGACCCATCGCCGCCAGGCCAACCGCCTGATCAACGCGACGACGGCCGACGAGGCCGCGCGGCAGATCCTCGCGGGCGTCGAGCGCAATGCGCGCCGCGTGCTGGTCGGCGCCGACGCGCGCCGGCTCGACAGGATCGCGCGGCTGCTCGGCGCCGGTTATCAGTGGCTGATGCTGCGCCACGTGCGTCGCGCCCGCGCACGCAATCTTCGCCCGAAGGAAGCCTCCGCGGGAGAACGCGCCTACGCGCCGGCCGCGCGCCCCACCACACCGACGAAGGACCCCGCATGAGCTCGACGACGACCGACCGGCGCGCCGCGCCGCCCGCTCCCGACGCCCGCCGCGACCGGCGTGACGGCAACGACCTCGACGTGCTGATCGTCGGCGCCGGGCTGTCAGGCATCGGCGCCGCGTATCACCTGAAGCAGCGCTGCCCGCATGCGAGCGTGGCGATCGTCGAGGCGCGCGACGCGATCGGCGGCACCTGGGACCTGTTCCGCTATCCGGGCGTTCGTTCGGATTCCGACATGTTCACGCTCGGCTACAGCTTCCGCCCGTGGCACAGCGACAAGGCGATCTCCGACGGGCAGACGATCCTCGATTACATTCGCGACACCGCGCGCACGTATGGCATCGACGAGACGATCCGCTACGGCCAGAAGGTCGTCGCGGCCGACTGGGATTCGAACCGCGCGCGCTGGACGGTGCGCATCGAACGCACGCGGGACGGCGCAACGGACACGCTCGTCCATACCTGCCGCTTCCTGTTCATGTGCAGCGGATACTACGACTACGACGCCGGCTACCTGCCCGACTGGGCAGGCATGGACACGTTCGAGGGCACGCTCGTGCATCCGCAGCACTGGCCGAAGGATCTGTCGTACGCGAACCGGCGCGTGGTCGTGATCGGCAGCGGCGCAACGGCCGTCACGCTCGTGCCATCGATGGCGGCCGATGCGCGACACGTGACGATGCTGCAGCGCTCGCCGACCTACATCGTGTCGCTGCCCGCGCGCGACAGGATCGCGAACGCGCTGCGCCGCGTGCTGCCGTCGCGGCTCGCGCACCGGCTCGTGCGCGTGAAGAACGTCCTGCTGACGATGTACCTGTACAACGTGTCGCGCCGCAAGCCCGACCGGACGAAACGGTTCATCATCCGCGCGGCGAGCAAGCAGCTCGGCCCCGACTTCGACGTCGCGAAGCACCTGACGCCGCGCTACATGCCGTGGGATCAGCGCGTGTGCCTCGTGCCGAACGGCGACCTGTTCAAGGCGATTCGCGCGGGCCGTGCATCGATCGTCACCGACGAGATCGAGCGCTTCACGCCGACCGGCCTCGAGCTGAAGAGCGGCCAGCAGCTCGACGCGGACGTGATCGTCACCGCGACCGGGCTGAAGGTGAAGATGCTCGGCGGTGCGCGGATCACGGTCGACGGCCGCGCGGTCGATTTGTCGGAGACGGTGTCGTACAAGGGGATGATGTACAGCGACGTGCCGAACCTCGCGTCGTCGTTCGGCTACACGAATGCGTCGTGGACGCTGAAGGCCGAGCTGATCGCGCGCTACGTGTGCCGGCTGCTCAATCACATGCGCGCGAACGGGTACGACACGTGCGTGCCGCGGCTCGGCGCAGGCGATCTCGGCGACGTGCCGGCCGTCAACCTGAGCTCGGGTTACATCCAGCGTGCGGCCGGCATCCTGCCGAAGCAGGGGCACCGCAAGCCGTGGAAATTCCACCAGAACTACGTGCTCGATCTCGCGTCGCTGAAGTTCAGCCCGCTCGCCGATTCCGCGATGCATTTCGAACGCCGCGCCCAAACCGGCCAGGCAGCCGCCGCACCGGCTGCCGAACCCGCACTCGAAACCCGCTGAGGCCGACATGACCCCTACGCTCCATCTGATCCAGAACGTGCTGCTCGGCGTCGTCGCGGTGCTTGCCGCGCTCGCGCTGTTTACCGGTTACGTGGCCCGTCGCGTGACGCGCGCGTTTCCGCCCGAAGGCCGCTTCGTCGACATCGACGGCGACCGCATCCACTACGTCGAATACGGCAACGGCCCGCCGATCGTGTTCGTCCACGGGCTGGCGGGGCAATGGCGCAATTTCGCGTACCTGCCGCTCACGCGGCTCGCGCAGCGGCATCGCGTGATCCTGATCGACCGGCCGGGCGCCGGCCGCTCGCTGCGCGGCGCGGCCTCGCAGGCGAACGTGTTCGCGCAGGCTCGCACGGTCGCCGCGTTCATCGACGCGCTGAAGCTCGACAAGCCGGTGCTGGTCGGCCACTCGCTCGGCGGCGCGATCGCGCTCGCGGTCGGCCTCAATCATGCGGACCGCGTGAGCCGGCTCGCGCTGATCGCGCCGCTGTCGCACGAGCAGACCGAGCCGCCTGCGCCGTTCAAGCCGCTGATGCTGCCGTCGCCGCTCGTGCGCCGTTTCGTGTCGTGGACCTTCGCGATCCCGCTGACGATCCTGACGGGTCGCAACGCCGTGCGTCAGGTGTTCGCGCCGGAGGACGTGCCGCGCGACTTCCCGGTCAAGGGCGGCGGCCTGCTTGGGATGCGCCCGCACGTGTTCTACGCGACGGCGACGGACCTGCTGTCGGCGCCCGTCGACCTGCCCGCGATGGAGCGTCGCTATGCGGAGCTCGCGCTGCCGGTCGACGTGCTGTACGGCCGCGCCGATCCGATCCTGAACTGGCGCGCGCACGGCGAAGCGCTCGCGAGGAAATCGGCGCGCGTGCGGCTGAAGGTCGTGGAGGGCGGGCATATGCTGCCGGTCACGCTTCCCGACGCGACGGCCGACTGGCTGCTCGAAGTCGCCGCCGCGCCGGTCGATGCCGCCGCGCAGCCAGTACGCATCGCGTAGATCGCGGCTACGAAGCGGGCCGGCTTCCGTGCCGGGCAGCCGGAGCCGGCGCCGCGACGGAATCAGGCTTCGTCATCGGGTATCGACAACCCGAGATCCGAGAGCACCTCGCGCGCGCTGCGGAACGCCTCGACCGCGGCCGGCGCGCCGGCGTACAGCGCGCTGTGCAGCAATACCTCGCGGATCTCGACGAGGCTCGCGCCGTTGTTGAGCGCACCGCGAATATGCCCCTTCAGCTCCGTGCCGCGGCCGAGCGCCGCCAGCATCGCGCACGTGCACAGGCTGCGCGTCTTCAGGTCGATCCCGCCCCGCTGCCACGTGCTGCCCCACGCATGTTCGTTCAGCCAGTCCTGCAGCGGACGCGAAAATCCGTCGAGGTCGCGCATCGCGCGCTCGACGAACGCCTCGCCCATCACGTCGATCCGCCGCGCCTTGCCGTATTCCCTGTCCTGTTCGCTCATGTCCGTGTCCTGGTTGGAGTCGGGGCCGCTGCGGCGTCGCCGGCAGCCGGGAGATGTCCTGCCATGTTCGTGCGCGCGGCGGGGTTTCGTCAAAGACGCGGCGCTCGGTTCGCGGCCGCTCGCGTCACGGACGGCCGAACGCTACGTAACATCCGGCCGCGCGTTACGGCGCCTTACGGGAACATCGCAGCCGCGACGTTTGCGCACCGCGCGTGCCTGTCGCGCGAAACCGTCATTCCTCCGTTTAAATCGCATCGATATTCCCGATTCTCGCAACAAATCGCGACACCGTTTCGCGAAACCTGTCATGGCGCGGAATTTGCAGTGAAGACCTCGACACACTTCCAATGTCGAGGCCAACATGCACACTCTTTTCAAGAAGACGACGGTAACGATGGCCGTCTCGTCACTGCTCGCGCTGTACGGCTGCGGCTCGGTCGACGGACCGACGACCCCGCCGACGATCAAGCCGAGCACGTCCGGGACGAGCGGCACGTCGGGGACTTCCGGCACGTCGGGCGGCGGTTCGTCAGGGACGTCGGGTGGCGGTAGCTCGGGGTCGTCGGGGACTTCTGGTACGTCGGGGACTTCCGGTACTTCGGGGACTTCCGGTACCTCGGGCACTTCCGGTACTTCGGGCACTTCCGGTACTTCGGGCACTTCCGGTACCTCGGGTACTTCGGGCACTTCGGGTACGTCAGGCACTTCCGGCACCTCGGGCACCTCCGGTACGTCAGGCACGTCCGGTACCTCGGGTACGTCCGGTACCTCGGGTACGTCCGGTACCTCGGGTACGTCCGGTACCTCGGGTACGTCCGGTACCTCGGGCACTTCCGGTACCTCGGGTACGTCCGGTACCTCGGGCACGTCCGGTACCTCGGGTACGTCCGGTACCTCGGGTACGTCCGGTACCTCGGGCACGTCCGGTACCTCGGGTACTTCCGGTACCTCGGGCACGTCCGGTACCTCGGGTACGTCCGGTACGTCGGGCACTTCCGGTACGTCGGGCACTTCCGGTACCTCGGGCACGTCCGGTACGTCGGGCACCTCGGGTACGTCGGGCACCTCGGGTACGTCCGGCACCTCAGGTACTTCCGGCACCTCGGGCACCTCGGGCACCTCGGGCACCTCGGGCACCTCCGGCACCTCCGGTACTTCCGGCACCTCGGGCACCTCCGGTACGTCGGGCACCTCCGGCACCGGCGTCACCCCCCTCGGCAACGTCCTGCAGAAATCCGGCAATCTCGTGACGGCGCTCGGCACGACGGTCGTGAACGGCGGCGCTCAGATCGGCGGCGTGCAGATTCCCGGCACGAACCCGACGACGGCCACCAGTATCGGCAACGCGGTCGGCAGCCTCGGCAACGGCGTGCAATCGCTCGGCAACGGCGTCGCGGCCGGCCTCGGTTCGATCGGCGTGTCGGCGAACCCGCTCGGACCGACGCTGACGTCGACCACCGGCCTGCTGACCGGCGCCGGCGGTGCGGTCAACAACCTCGGCAATGCGGTGACGAGCCTCGGCACCGGCCCGCTGTCGCCGCTCGCGCCGGCGACGACCCTGGTCGGCAGTCTCGTCAACACGGTCGGCACCGCGGTCAATTCGACGGCATCGGCGCTGAACACGGCGCTGAACAGCTCGCCGGTCCAGCAGCTCGAAACGCAGCTCGGCAAGGTGATCAACCCGATCACGAATACGCTCACCGGCGGCGTCACGACGCCGGGCGTCACGCAGACGCTCGGTGGCGTCACGCTGCTCGGCACGCCGCTCAACGGCCTGCTGAGCACGCTCGGCAACGGCATCGCGCTCGCCGGCACGAAGGTCGGCGGCGCGACCGACAACCCGGTCGGCACGAGCCTCGGCGGCGCGCTGGGGCAACTCGGCAACACGGTGACGGCGACGGGCGGCCTCGTCAACGCCGGCAACGCGGGCAGTTCCAGCAGCGGCACGGGCGGCAGCAATCCGCTCGCCCCGATCACGGGCCTGCTCGGCACGTTGACGGGCGGCCTCGGCGGCGGCAGCTCGAGCGGTTCGGGCGGCACCAGCGGAACGAGCGGCACCAGCGGCGGCCCGCTCGCGCCGATCACCGGCCTGCTCGGAACGGTGACGGGCGCGCTCGGCGGCATCGGTTCGAGCGGCACCAGCGGCACGGGCGGAACGAGCGGGACCGGCGGCACCAGCGGCACCGGTGGCGCAGGCCTCGGCGGCCTACTGGCGCCGGTCACCAATCTCGTCAACGCGCTGACGCCGCTCGGCGCGAGCCTCACCGGCACCGTCACGACGCCGGGCGGCAACCTGTCCGGCACGCTCGGCGGGGTGCTGACGAGCGGCCCGGTCGGCACGCTCACGGGTGCGCTGGGTACGCCGACCGGTTCGGCCGGCGCCACCGGCACGGTCGGCTCCGGCGGCGCAGCCGGCACCGTGACGACGCCGGGCGGCAGCGGCTCCGTGGTGACCGGCCTGACCGGCAGCACGAGCGGCGGCGCCGCCGCCGGCACCGGCAACCTGCTGTCGCCGGTGACCAACCTGCTCGGCGGTCTGCTGGGCGGCGGCACCAAGAAGTAAGCGTCAACGCATCACGTATCAGAACGACAGGCCAATGGCCGGGCGCGCATCCATAAACAGCCCGGCCGACGGCCGGCGTCACCCGCCCAGCGGGGGCGCCGGCCCTCATCCCCACGAGGATCCGATCATGAACTCCACGCTCGACGGCGTCGTCGCTGCTCCGGACCACCCACCCCGCTCCGCCACGCCGTTGCGTGCCGGCCTCCTCGGCATCACGGCCGGACTCTTCGCGCTGTGGATCACGCGCGACCACCCGGCCCTCGACGCGGCCACCCGCGCGGTCATCGCGAGCCTCGCGATCATCGGCACGATCGCGCTGCACGAACTCTTCGTCTCGCGCGTCTACCTGCGTCCGAGCGCGGGGCTGTCGCGGCAGGCCGTCCGGCCGCTCGGCATCGCGCGCGTGGCGACGCGGCTCGGCGCGCTCGCGTCGGTCTACGCGGGCATCGGCGCGATCTACTGGCTGCTGCCCGAATACCACGGCGCGTTCTACCTGCCGTTCTGGTCGCTGCTGCGCTCGCTCGCGCCGTACGTGATCGTCGCCGCGCCGTTCTACTTCGCGTGGATGGACCGCCACCAGCGCGAGACCGACGACGCGTACCTGCTGTGGGGCCGCTTCCTGTTCCGCCGCGAGCAGCCCGCGAGCTGGAAGCCGGTGCGCGAGATGCTGGCCGGCTGGGGCGTGAAGGCGTTCTTCCTGCCGCTGATGACCGTCTACCTGTCGAAGGACGCCGATCACCTGAGCGCGTCGCTCGCGAACGCGATGCATGCGCCGATGACGATCGCGACCTTCGTGTTCATGTATGACCTGTCGTTCACGATGGACCTGATGTTCGGCACCGTCGGCTACCTGTGCACGTTCCGCATCCTCGACAGCCACGTGCGCACCGTCGAGCCGACGACGCTCGGCTGGGTGGCCGCGCTGATCTGCTATCAGCCGTTCTGGTCGCTGATCTCGAACAACTACATCCGCTACGAAGGCTCGGTGTTCTGGGACAACTGGCTGCTGTCGGCGCCGACGCTGCGCGTGATCTGGGGCGCGACGATCATCCTGCTGCTGCTGACCTACGCGCTGTGCACGATCTCGTTCGGGCTGCGGTTCTCGAACCTCACCAACCGCGGGATCATCACGTCGGGCCCGTACCGCTTCACGAAGCATCCGGCCTACATCACGAAGAACCTGTCGTACTGGATGGTATCGGTGCCGTTCGTCGAGCCGCTCGGCTGGCAGGTTGGGCTCATGCACTGCGCGGGGCTCGTCGCGGTCAACCTGATCTACTACACGCGTGCGAAGACGGAAGAGCGTCACCTGATGCGCGATCCCGACTATCGCGCGTATGCCGAATGGATCGCACGGCACGGGCTGTTCGCGCGGATCAGGCAGGCGTTCGGCGCGCGGCAGGCGGTGTGACGGGGCGACCGGGAGCGGCCTCCATGCCGCTCCCGTCCCTCGCATGGGCGTCGGCCTGCCTGTCGCGGGCTTCGCACCCGCAACGACACTTTTCCACGCATGCCCTCCAGCGCTCGACGATGCGCTTTCGCGTATAACTCCCGAACGTGTCGGCACGCCCCATGCGGCCAATTGTCGCGAAACGCCGCGATTCTCCGCTTTTCGTCGCCTTTCTCCGTCAGTCCGATTGCCCGACTCCGACGCGTCGCGTATGGTGCTGGCCGTCCGCGCACGATCCGTCGCCGGACACCCGACCGTCGTCCCGCACGACGGCCGTGCGGGCCGTGCCCGCCGCTCACCGTCTCCGCGACGCCGCCCGCCGGCGCCGCGCATTCATGAGGAAAGAGGCGTGATCCACAAAGTCCTGATCCTGTTCGCACTCTGCATCGCGGGCCTCGCCGCGATCGCCGCCGGTTTCCAGCACATCCCCAGCTGATTCGCGGCCCCGGCTCGCTTCGCCGAGCCCGGGGGCCGCACCCGCTTCCGTTCCCTTTTGCGATGAACCTCTTTCCCGAACCGCCCGGGACGGGCGGCTTTTGCCATGCGTATCGACGTACAGCATTCCCAGCACGACATCGACGACGAACTCGACACCCTTTATGAACGTCTCCACCAGCAGGGCCATCGCCTGCACGGGCTGCCGGCCGTCGCACTCGGCCGCTCGGGCCTGATCGTCCGCCACCGCGAAGCGGACGGCGAATACTTCCTGTATGTCGAGGATCCGGCCGCGCGCCAGCTCGCCGGCTATACGGTGTTCAACCGCCTGCCCGAACTGCCGCGCCGCGCCGACCGCTACCTGCGCGCGCCGCATACGCGGCTGCGCGGCTCGGCGCAACGCAAGGGCCTTGCGACGACGCTGTATCGCTGGGGGCTCGATGCGGGCCTGTGCCTGATCAGCGGCGCGCGCCAGTCGGTCGGCGCCGCGCAGCTGTGGACGGCGCTCGCGCAGGATTACCGGCATGGCTTCGTCGATGTCGAAGGCCGCGCGCTGCGCTATCTCGGCGAAACCGTTGCCGACGACGTGCACGGTGCGCTGCATACGCGGCGGCTGTTGCTCGGGCGCGGGTGGGGAATCGGCGAATTCGCGCAGGCGGCCGGGATGGCCGGCGTGGCATCCGGCACGATGCGATGGCCGGTACCGTCGGACCCGCGCGGCCATGCAGGCGCCTGATCGGGACAATGGTCGTCACGATTTGCCAGCGACACGCGCCGCACGTACCGGAAGACGATCGCCCCGACGACCGTGCAGCCGTCGCGGCCAGCCATCGTGCATGGTCGCGCGAGTGCGTTACTGATTTGCGCGCTGAAGCGCCCGGCGACCGCGTTCGAGAATCTGCCAATCCTGCTCGGCCGCCGATCGTTCGCCGGGGAACCTGCGCGCATATTGCAAAAGCAGGTCGGCCCAGCGCGCATCCTGCTCGATCGCATCGAGATTTCGCTGCTGCTCCGGCATTCTCGATTGCAACAGGACAGCAGCAGCAAGTTGGCTGCCGACAAATTCCGCCGTCGTGGCCATTCCCCAGTTTCGTTTCGGCCCGCAAAATGCGAACGACGCCGCAAGACGCTCGGATTTGACGAACGCATCCTGGTTTACCTGTTGCTGAATCATCCGGGTCGCTTCTGCGATCTCCATTTTCAAATGTGCCGGATCGCAGACCGGTTGGTTCGCGGAAGCCGCGATCCTGTCGAGCGCAGTCTGCACGTTTCGATCGTCGGATGGGCGCGCGACATCGTCATACGTGGACGAACGACCGGCACACGCGCTGGTCAGCGCGGTGGCCGCAACGAGGATCAGAGCATTCCAGCGCTTCATGAGCGAATCATTCCGCAAAAAGATTTTCGGGCCGACGAAAAGCAGACCGTGATTGTAGTGCGTGCGATCGGAGCGGCCGGCGAGCGCGCGCACGGTGCGATAATGCGTCCGCCCCCACGTATCGCATTCCCGGACCCTCGCCGATGGCCATCGCTCCCCGCCGCCACATCGACATCGTCGCGCTGTGCGGCAGCCTGCGTGCGCAGTCGTACAACGCGGCACTCCTCGACGCAGCCGCGCTCGTCGCCCCGCCCGGCATGCGCATCGCACGCTTCGATCGTCTCGGCGAATTCCCGCTGTTCAATCCCGATGCCGAACACCCGACGCCCGCCGCGGTGCGCGATCTGATCGACCGCCTGAACGCGGCCGACGGCGTGCTGATCGCCAGCCCGGAATACGCGCACGGCGTAACCGGCGTGATGAAGAACGCGCTGGACTGGGTCGTGGGATGCGAGGCCGTCGTGTACAAGTCCGTGGCCGTATTGAACGCGTCGCCGCGCGCGACGCATGCGGATGCGGCGCTGCGCGAAACGCTGTCGGTGATGTCGGCGCGCATCGTCGAGCCCGCGTCGATCGCGCTGCCGATCCTCGGGAGCCGGCTCGACGCGGCGGGCATCGCCGCGCATCCGCCGTTCGCGTCGGCGCTCGTCGGCGCATTGCACGCGCTGCGCACGGCGATCGACGACACGAGCGCCGGCCGGTAGGCGATCCGCACGCCGAACGCGTGCGGCGTGGCGTTATCGCACTTTCGCGCGCGTCGTCTTCTTCGCGGGCCGGGCCGCTTTCGCGCGCGGTGCTTCCTTCTCGGGCTGTGCGCCGCCGCCGACGAGATCCTCGAGCCATGCGAGCGCATCGACGTACGACAGGAACTGCTGCAGGTAGTCCGGCGACAGCTCGCGCATCGTCGCGAGCGAGCGGTGCACGAGGCTGTTCGAATTGAGCGGCCCCGCGTTGCGCGGCACCTGGTCGAGCGACTGGCGGTATTGCTGTTCCGTGCGGACTTTCGACCACGTCGCGCGGAAGTAGTCGACGAGTTCGGGATCGAGCCCGCGCCGGTCGGCCTGCGCATCGCGCGCGAGCCCTTCGACGAGCGCGGCAAGCGCGCCGCGCGCGGGCGCCTCCGCAGCGGCTTCCCACCTCTCGCGCGGGGTGTCGGCGTCATTGCCGCGCGCGACGATCTCCGCGAACCCTTCGATCAGCGTCGCCAGCCGCGCATCGACCAGCGTGCGGGCAGCGCCGTCGAGCACGGCCGCGCGCCGTTCGAGCGCGTCGATCCGGTGAAAGCGCACGGGATCGAGCCGGTCGGCGCCCTGCTCGCGCCATGCGTCGAGCGTCGCGCGCACGTGCGTCGCGTCGCCCGTCACTTTGCCTTTCCTCCGTTCGACGCCGACTTGCGCGGCACCGGCGCGATTTCCACGCGGCGGTTCTTCGCGCGGCCTTCGTCGTCTGCATTGGAGCTGACCGGCTGTTCGGAACCGAACGCGGCCGCGAACACCGACGAGGCCGGCACGCCGGCATCGATCAGCGCGCGCGTGACCGTCAACGCGCGTTTGGCCGACAGTTCCCAGTTGTCCGCGAACAGGCGGTTGCCGGCGTGCACCTGCTGGTCGTCCGCGAAGCCGCTGACCATCAGGATCTCGTCGCGCGTCTTCAGGTACGTGGCCAGCGGGCTGGCCAGCGTCTTCAGCAGGTCGCGGCCCGCGGGCTGCAACTGGTCGGAGTTCAGCGCGAACAGCACGTTGCCGCTGATGCCGATGCGTCCGTTCACGAGCGTCACGCGGCCGGCCGCGAGCGGCCCGGCGAGGGCCTGTTCGAGCGACTTGCGCTGCTGCGCCTCGAGCTGGCGTGCACGCACCGCTTCCTCGAGCTTCGCCGTGAGCTGAAGCTGCATGCCGATCACGCCGACGAGGATCAGCACGAACGCGCCGAGCAGCACCGACATCAGGTCGGCGAACGCGGGCCACACCGGCGCCGATTGCGCGCCGCCGTCGATTTCGTCGTGCATGCGTTACGCTCCGACGGGCGCCCGCCGGCCGGCGAGCTGCTGCAGGTCTTCGACGATCTGCTTCTGCGACATCACGCTCAGGTCGATCACCTCGCGCGCCTGCGCGACGTAGTACTCGAGCTGTTCGTCGCTGCGCGCGAGCGATTTCTCGAGCGCGGCCTCGATGCGCTGCAGATGGGTCAGCAACTTGTCGTTCGATTCGCCGAACACCTGCACGGCCATCCCGAATGCGTCGCCGAGGCTCGCCACTTCGACGGCGCCGGCCGTGACCTGTGCGGCCACCGAATCGAGCTTGCGCGTCTCGGCGTCGACGGTGTCGTTGAAGCGCGCGCCGACGCGATCGAGCAGATCGGCCGACGTGCTGACGAGCGCGTCGATCGCGGCGCGCTGTTCGGTCGACGCGTGGTTGACCGCGCCGAGCAGCGTCTCCAGCGTCGCGAGCAGGCGGCTGCGTTCCTCGAGCGTCGCGGTGTCGCGCACCATGCTGTCGGACAGGCGCTGGCGCAGCTCGGCGACGACGTCGGCCGCGGCCTTCGGCGCCTCCGACGCGGCCTGCACGAGGCGCGAGATTTCGTTGATCGTGTCGCTCGCGTGAACCTGCGCCTGCGCAGTGATGTCGTTCGCGGTGCGGGCCAGCGTGTCGCAAATGTCCTGCTGGCGCGCCGCGGCCTGCGCGCTCGTCTGCGCCCATTCGTCGCGCAGCGCGGCCGCCATCGCCGCGAGCGAATCGCTCCAGGCTGCGAGGCGCTCTTCGTCGCGTGCGGCCAGTTGCGATTGCAGGCCAGCGTGCGATTCGCGAATCGTCGCCAGCAGATCGTTCGAGCGCTGCTCGAACGTCGACGCCTGTGCGGCCAGGTCGCGCGTCGTTTGCGCGAGTGCATCGCAGATTTCCTGCTGACGGCCCGCGCTGTGCACGCCCGCACGCTGCCATTCTTCGCCGAGCTTCGCGGCCATCGCGGCCAGCGAATCGTTCCAGGCGGACAGACGCTCTTCATCGCGCGCAGCCAGTTGCGATTGCAGGCCGGTGTGCGAATCGCGAATCGTCGTCAGCAGATCGTTCGAGCGTTGCTCGAACGTCGAAGCCTGCGCGGCGAGGTCGCGCGTCGTTTGCGCGAGCGCGTCGCAGATTTCCTGCTGACGGCCCGCGCTGTGCACGCCCGCACGCTGCCATTCGTCGCCCAGCTTCGCGGCCATCGCCGCGAGCGAATCGTTCCAGGCGGACAGACGTTCTTCGTCGCGCGCAGCCAGTTGCGATTGCAGACCGGTATGCGATTCGCGAATCGTCGTCAGCAGATCGTCCGAGCGTTGTTCGAACGTCGATGCCTGCGCGGCGAGGTCGCGCGTCGTTTGCGCGAGCGCGTCGCAGATTTCCTGCTGACGGCCCGCGCTGTGCACGCCCGCACGCTGCCATTCGTCGCCCAGCTTCGCGGCCATCGCCGCGAGCGAATCGTTCCAGGCAGCGAGGCGCTCTTCGTCGCGCGCCGCCAGTTGCGTCTGCAAACCCGCGTGCGACTCGCGCATCGCGGCGAGCGTCGCGGCCGAATGGCGTTCGAACGTCGCGGCGGCTTCGCCCAGCGCGCGCGCATGCTGGCCGGCCAGCGTCTCGCCGGCCTGCTCCTGGCGCGACAGCGCCTCGCGCCATGCGTCCGACAGGCGGCCTTCGGTCGATTCGAGGCGCGTCGCGACGCCGTCGAGCAAATCCGACGAACGCTGCGCGAACGTGTCGGCGAACTGACCGAGCGTCGTCTCCAACCGCTGCGCGACGGCATCGCTCGCGCGGCGCTGTTCGTCGAGCGCGCGGTTCCATACGGCCGTCACGTTGCCGGCGGTCTTCTCGAAGCCGTCCGTCAGCCCGTCGAGCTGACGCTGCACCGCGCCCGTCACGGTGTCGCGCAGCGCGGCCATCTCCTGCGCGAGCCCCGTCATCGTCGCGGCGACGACCGGCTGCAGCGCCGCACCGGCCACGCGCGCACTTTCGGCGGCGCTTTCCTTCAGCGCGTCGCCGACGTTCGACGCAAGGCCCGCGTACGCCCGCTCGGTCCGCTCGAAAAACGCCTGCTGACTTTCGAGCTGGCGATCGTGCAGCGCGACGCTGCGCGCCTCGAGCGTCGTCATCATCGTCTGCAGCCGGTCGACCAGCGCCGGCATCACATCGGCCTGGCGCTGCAGCAGCCGGAACGATTCGTCGCGCTGATGCGCGGACGAATGCACGCGCAACGTCGTCGCGATCTTCGCGTCGAGCTGCTGGGCCGCATCGATCCGCTCGCGGCGCACGAGCGCGGACAACAGCCCGAGCATCGCAGACGTGGCCACACCGGCGATCGACGTGCCGAACGCGAACCCGAGCCCCTTCACCGGCGCGATCAGCGACGCGCGGATCGCATCGAGATCGGTCGCGCTCTCGAGCGCGGCGCCCGTACCCTTCAGCGTGACGACCATCCCGAGCAGCGTGCCGAGCATGCCGAGCAGCACCAGCAGGCCGACGAGATAAGGCGTGAGCGCCGGGCCCGGCAGTGCGACGCGCGCGCCTTCGACCCGTGAGCGCACCGCGCCGCGCAGGCCCGGATGCAACGTATCGAGCCACGTGTCGAGCTTCGCGGGCGGGGCGGTCAGGCTGGCGACCGCGTGCGACAGCGTGGCGGTCGCCTGCCGGTAGCGCAGCAGCTCCCATGCGCCGGCGACGTAGCACGCGCCGATCAGCAGCGTGACGGCCGACGCCAGCGGGTTCGACGCGACATAGCCGGCGCCGATCCAGCCCACTGCGAGCAGACCGGCGACGAAGACAACGAGATCAAGGCGAATTCTGGACATAGCGTGTTGATTAGCAGGTGCGAAGGGCCGCGAGCAGCCCGTCTACCGTTTGAAACCGGACTTCGAGTTCGGCTAGCAGGATGCTTTGCATCTCGTCGCGAAACGTATCGAGCCAGGCGCCGGGCACGATCGCCGCGACGGTCGCGGTGTCGGCCGCCGTGCCTTCTGCGGCAGGCGCGGATGCGTCGGGCGTATCGGAACCGGCGGCCGTCGCGGCCGCGGATTCGGCGTCGGCCAGCGCCTGCCGCTCCGCGTCGCGCAGCCGCGCGAAGCGCGTGCCGAGCAGCGCGGGCACGGCCGACAACAGGCTGCGCTCGCGCGCGCCGAGCACGCGCTCCATGATCGTGTCGAGCGTCGCGAGCCGCGCCATCCCCGACGAGCGCGCGGCGAGCGCGACCCGCAGGCGGCCGCGCAACTGGCCGATCGCCGTTTCCATGTCCTGCTGCAGGGTCAGATAACGCTGGCGGAAGTCCGCGAAATCGGCCGTGTCGGCGGCCGGCGGCGGCGGGTCGCCCGGCCGCCGCCGCGCACGCGGCCGGTGGCCGGCCGTGATCGCCTGCGCGAGGTCGTGGCGCACGCGCGCGCAGTCGCGCTCCGCGTCGTAGCCGCGCACGCCGGTCGCGACGCCCGGCGGGCTCGCGTTCAGCGCGGACGACAGCGTGATCGCGTCGGTCCAGCCGAGCCACTGGCTCAGCCGGTCGGACAACGTTTGCCGGGATTCCGCGACGTCGGCATCGGCCAGGCGCGCGAGCAGCCGGACGAGCGTCGGACCGCTCAACGCCGGGCGCGGAGATGCTTGCACCATGCTGCAAACCGTCAAAAAAGGCAGCAGTTTACACGTCGCCGGGCAATCGACCGCCAGAATCGGGAAAGCAGCGCGGTTCGGCGCGCCGTGCGCCCCGCGCCAACGCCCGTCGCGCAAGGCTCGGCGGGCGGCGGCAACGGGCGGGAGACAGGCTCGGCGGCGGCCGGTGGGCGGCCGCGCCATCGGGACGCCACGCGTTCGCGACACGCCGACGCGCGCTCGGGCGAGTGGCCCGGGCGGCCAGGGCGATTCCCGCCGCTAACCGGCGACGGCCATGGCCGGCCGCTGCCACGCGCTGATGAAGCAGCGCTCAGATCCCCGCTTTCGGTGCATTCAGGATCAGCCGCAGCCCGAGCAGCGCGATCGCGCCGGCCGCGATGCGGTCGACCCATTTCTTCGCACGCAGGTAGAGTTCACGCGGCCGACGCGTCGAGAAGCACAGCGCGACGAGCGTGTACCAGCCGAATTCGACCGCGAACACGAGCGGCGGCAGCACGAGGTAACACCACAACGGCGGATGCTGCGGAAGCAGCGCCGCGAAGATGCTGCCGTACCAGATCGCCGTCTTCGGGTTGCTGAGCTGGGTCGTGAGGCCGGTCCAGAACGACTTGCGCGCGCTGCCGCCGGCCATCGCCCGCGGATCGTCCATCGCGATCGGCCGATCGGCGCCGCGCCAGATCTTCGACGCCATGTAGATCAGGTAAACGCCGCCCGCGACCTTGAGGCCCACATACAGCCATTCGACGGCCTGCAGCAGCGTATAGAGCCCGGCCAGCGCGACGCCGCCGAACACGATGCCGCCGATGCCCATGCCGAGCGCGGTGGCGAGCCCGTCGCGACGCGACAGCCCGATCGAATTGCGGGCCACCAGCACGAAGCTCGGGCCCGGAATCATCGCGCCGAGAAACAGCGCAGCCAGGATGGCGAATACGGCAGCCGATGCGGTCATCGACGTCTCCTTGGTCAGCGACGCCGCTGCGCCGGCGCCTGCGTGTCGTTTCCGACGATGGGGCCGTCGATTCTGGCACGCTTCGCGCGTGGCCGGAAGCGGCTGTGCGCTGCTATGCTGGCCCTCTTTCCCGTCATTCCGCGCCGCCCATGATCGAGACCCGCGTCGCCCGCCATCCCGACGATGCCGCCGCCGTCGAAGCGATCTTTCGCGCGTACGTCGCGCGGCCAACGGTCGGCCTCCGATTCGACGACGACGCGCCCGGCAATCCGGCGCCCGGCGCCGCGTTTCCCGGGCGCGATTCGTAACGCCGCGCGACCGCCCCCTTTTCCCGTTTCAACCGGACCGCCCGCCATGCGCGCTCTTCGCCTTTCTGCCCTGCTGCTCCCGCTCCTCGCCGCACTTTCGTTCGGCGCTCGCGCCGGCGGCCTGCCGAAGTCGATCGCCGCGCAACTGCCGCCCGGCTACCAGCCGCTGCTCGCGCAAGCCGGCCCCGATCTCGACACCGGGCGGCACAGTTTTCTCGTCGTCGTGCATCGCGCGGTCGATACGCGCGAGCAGCCGTCGCCGCGCCCGCTGCTGATCTACGAGGAACAGGCCGACCACACCTACCGGCTCGCCACGCGCAACGACCAGGTCGTGCTGCGCGCGAACGAAGGCGGCCAGTGCGATCCGTTCGATCCTGAAGACGCGGCCGACAACGGCCTTTCGGTGAAGGGCCGCTATTTCACCGTGCAGAATGTCGTCGCGTGCGGGCAGCACTGGACGGACTACGTCACGTTCCGCTACGACCCGCGCACGCATGGCTGGCTGTTTTCGAGCCAGATCGTCACCGAATCGTTTCCGCTCGACGACAAGCCCGACCACGTCACCGTCACGCGCGCCGACGCGCACCGTCCGGTGCCGTTCGGGCAATGGAAACGCAAGGACTAGCCTCTCGGTACGCGCCCACGCCGCGGCGGCGCCGATTTTCAATCCGGCGCGTCGCTCGCGACGCCCGGCCAACGGGTCTACCATAGGCGCTCGTCGCCCATGGGCGATCGCCGGCACGGCATGCGGCTTGCGCCTGCCCCTTTCCTCGTTGCCCCCGCACAGGAGGACGTCATGACGCAACACTTCGATGCGATCGTCATCGGCACCGGCCAGGCCGGGCCGCCGCTCGCCGCGCGGCTCGCCGGCGCCGGCATGAAAGTCGCGATCGTCGAGCGCGGCCGCTTCGGCGGCACCTGCGTGAACACCGGCTGCATCCCGACCAAGACGCTGATCGCGAGCGCGTACGCCGCGCAGCTCGCCCGGCGCGCCGGCGAATACGGCGTGTCGGTCGGCGGCCCCGTCACCGTCGACATGAAAGCGGTGAAGGCCCGCAAGGACCAGATCTCCGGCCGCTCGAACCACGGCGTCGAGCAATGGGTGCGCGGCCTCGACAACACGACCGTCTTTCAGGGTCATGCCCGATTCGAACGCGCGAACGCGGTGCGCGTGGGCGATGAAGTACTCGAGGCCGGACGCATCTTCATCAACGTCGGCGGACGCGCGCAGGTGCCCGCGATGCCGGGCCTCGACTCGGTGCCGTACCTGACCAACTCGACGATGATGGACGTCGACTTCCTGCCCGACCATCTCGTGATCGTCGGCGGCAGCTACGTCGGGCTCGAATTCGGCCAGATGTACCGCCGCTTCGGCTCGAAGGTCACGATCGTCGAGAAGGGCTCGCGCCTGATCCAGCGCGAGGACGAAGACGTGTCGCAGGCCGTGCGCGAAATCCTCGAGAACGAAGGAATCGACGTGCAGCTCGACGCGAACTGCCTGAGCGCGCGCCGCGACGGCGACGGCATCGTGGTCGGCCTCGACTGCGCGGACGGCGGCCGCGAGGTCGCGGGCTCGCACTTGCTGCTCGCGGTCGGGCGCGTGCCGAACACCGACGATCTGGGGCTCGACCGCGCAGGCATCGACACCGACGCGCGCGGCTACATCACCGTCGACGACCAGTTGCGCACCAACGTGCCCGGCATCTGGGCGCTCGGCGACTGCAACGGGCGCGGCGCGTTCACGCACACCGCGTACAACGACTACGAGATCGTCGCGGCCAACCTGCTCGACGACGATCCGCGCAGGGTGTCCGACCGCATCGCGGCCTACGCGATGTACATCGATCCGCCGCTCGGCCGCGTCGGCATGACGCTCGCGCAAGCGAAGCAGACGGGCCGCCGGCTGCTGGTCGGCACGCGCCCGATGACACGCGTCGGCCGGGCGGTCGAGAAAGGCGAAAGCCAGGGCTTCATGAAGGTGATCGTCGACGCGGACAGCCACGCGATCCTCGGCGCGTCGATCCTCGGTGTGACCGGCGACGAAGTCGTGCACGGGATCCTCGACGTGATGACCGCCGGCGCGCCGTACACGACGATCAGCCGTGCGATGCATATCCACCCGACCGTGTCGGAGCTCGTGCCGACGCTGCTGCAGGATCTGCATCCGGTCGAATGACGCACGGCAGGCGGGCGGTCGCGCACCGCGCTGCGGCGGTATGCGAAGATGGCCGCTCGCCACGTCATCCGGAAATGCCATGGACCGCCTGCAAGCGATGCAGATCTACGTACAGATCGTCGAACGTGGCAACTTCACGCAGGCCGCCGACGCGCTGCAACTGCATCGGCCGGCCGTCACGAAAGCCGTGCAGCAGCTCGAACAGGAGCTCGGCGTCCGGCTGCTGAACCGCAGCACGCGCCGCGTCAGCGTGACGGCCGAGGGCGAGGCGTTCCATGCGCGTTGCGTGCAGCTGCTCGGCAGCATCGACGACGCGTTCGCGTCGTTCCCCAGGCAGCGCGCGGTGCCGAAGGGCCGGCTGCGGATCGACATCGCGCTCGCGCTCGCGAAGACGGTCGTGATCCCGGCGCTGCCCGACTTCCAGCAACGCTATCCGCAGATCGAGCTCGTGCTCGGCACGAGCGACCAGCCGGCCGACCTGATCGGCGAAGGCATCGACTGCGCGGTGCGGGTCGGGACGCTGAAGGATTCGAGCATGGTGGCGCGCACCGTCGGCGCGGTGCAGATGGCCACGTGCGCGTCGCCGGCCTATATCGCACGCCATGGTTTGCCGCGCACGCTCGACGAGCTGCGTACGCATCGCGCGGTCAACTTCTTCACCGGCCGCAATCGCCGCGTGCTCGAGTGGACGTTCCGCCCGCACGGCGAAACCGTCGCGGTGAAACTCGCGAGCGGCGTGCTCACCGACAACTCGGAAGCGCTGCTGTCGTGCGGGCTCGCCGGCCTCGGCATCGTGCATGCGTTGCGGCCCGCGCTGCAGCCGAGCATCGATTCGGGTCGGTTGATCGAGCTGCTGCCCGGCGTGCCGGCCGTGCCGAAGCCGGTGTCGGTGCTGTACCCGAACCGCGCGCATCTGCCCGACAAGGTGCGCGCGTTCATCGACTGGCTGACCGAACTGTTCGCGCGACGCTATCCGGCATAACACGGGTTCGCGCCGATTGTTATTCGTCGAATAACAATCAATGATCGGGCCGCGCGTTTATCCGGCGCGGGCGCCCGCCTACGATGCTGCTTCATCGACACCCGTTCATCGAAGGAGAATGAAATGAACGCGTCCCACCCACGCACGTGAGGGTAAAGAGGGGTGGATCCTCACGGGCCAACGGCATC